>CAZZFI010000001.1:0-41153 GCA_964653475.1 uncultured Candidatus Saccharibacteria bacterium
TGTAACTGGAATGGTTCTACCTGGAGTGAACAGCTCTTTTCTTTTGATTCCTTTGGGAGTTTATGAGGTTATTTTAAATATCATCACTCAAATGAGCCGCCTGAATTTCCAAGCAGAATACATTGTCCAGACGATAACATTTTTCGTAGGGTTAGGAGTTGGGCTTGTTACCATCGTAAAGATACTCAAAATCGCGTTCGAGAAATATGTGACTAATCTGTTTTCTCTGATTGCAGGAATAATGATCGCTTCTTTGGCAGAACTGTGGCCTTTCGCAAGTCAATTTGGTGAAAGAAGTATAATTACTCCACTTGTGACTATCATAATCTCCTGTGTGATCACATATATATTCATCAAAATCTCTAAACCAGAAAAAGAGTTTGCTTCTTCCAAATAATTGTCTTCTCTAATTAATTTACATATAATTTTTGAGAGACCATATTTCAATGGAAGAAAACACTTCAAAAAAACCTAACGTACTTCTAATTTCCGTAGTAATACTGTTTATTGTCGCTATCGTCACAATAATAGCACTAACTTCTAAAGTGCTAAACAAGTACGAAGCAACCTCCTGCACTTATAATGGAATAATTTATCAAAGTGGTGATCATTTCCGTGATAACTGCAATACATGTTTGTGTCAAAACGGCGAAATCGAATGTACCCTTCTCTCCTGTGATTACGAAGAACCTGTCGACGAAGCTCCTGTTATCGATGGGATAAGACTACCAAACAAGCCTACTCATGGCTCTGATTGCTATTACGAAGATCAGTATTTCAGCGACGGAGATCAGTTCCGAGCGATCGATGGTTGTAACAGTTGTATTTGCTCCGGAAAAGAAGTCGCTTGCACAGATATGGCGTGTTCAGAGAACACACAATAATCACATAACCATCAGTTTCGGAAGAAAAATCATCGTAGCAATAATTACCGCAAATATCGCGGAGATCAAAACTGCCCCTGCTACGATATCCCTTGCATTTCTAGTAGCCTCATAATCAAGTCCTAAGTCATCCCGCATTTTGTTACACACATCTTCCAATGCGGTATTTACTGTTTCTAGACTCATCACCAATGCAAAACACAGAATTACTGCGAACCATTCTACTCTCTCGATTTTAAAATATATTCCTGCAAGACCTACAACGAGAACTGCGATAACATGCACTCTCATATTACGCTCTTTTAGAGCCAAGTTAATTCCACGATATGCATGTGGGAAGCTTTTAAAAACTTTAGATATATCCATTAGTTAATAAATTCTAAAGATCAAATTATATCATCTATTACCTCAATATCTTCCAGATCTCCCACAAATCTTACGTCTACCATTCTCCCCTGTATGTCTACCAAGTGTACCAATTGCTACTCTTCGTTAATCATAAATTCTGTGTAAACAATCAATAACAAATCATACCCATTTGAAGGAGAAACTGCAAAATATAAGGTTTTAACATAAAATAATTTCTATTTTTTATATTCACGCTAAGGGGAAGAACTTTCAATTTTACTACTTCACACCAAGTTGACTAAACAACAATTGACTTGTTAGACTCTATTTCTTATCGGTGAAGTCAGGTGAGAATCCTGCACAGTGCCGCTACGGTAATTCAGAGCGATCTGACAAGTCCGAGCTCGATAAGGATCAACACTCCCGAGCAGGAAATTTCCACTTTCAAACTCGGACATACATTATTTGTTAGCATTTTGCTATGCGCAGTAATTTATCTAAGAAACTACTTTTAGCTGTAATCCTTCCGCTATCCCTAGTTTTATTGACAGGATGCAGTTATCTTGACCAGGCAAAGGACAAGTTCTCTGAAAACCCAACACAAACGCCTGTAGAACAACCTGTAACACATAACCTTGAACCTGAGATTATAGGTCAAGACGGAACAAGCGATCTGAGAACACTCGAATTCCAAGAAGACATGACTCTTTACGAGATACTTACTGAAGAAATAGCAACAAGCGAGAACTTGACCATGGAATTTGAAGCCTCTGATTTCGATGGGAAAGAAGCTTTCTTCATAAAGTCAATCAACTAATATGACCCTTCTACTGACAACGCATTCTGGTCTCTCAAAGTTAACGGTGCACCAAGTAGCGTGGGCATCTCAGACTACAAGCCTGCCGCAGGAGACAAAGTCCTGCTTGAACCAGAAACCTTTAATTAATTATCCTTAATTATTTACTATGAAAATATCTACAAACGACAAACTCCTGTTAGTTTCACTCGTGTTGATCGGGTTCCTATTTAGAACGGTGTTTGCGATCGCTCCAAACGTCGAGTTTGTGACAATATGTGCTCTCGCAGCTGGCTATTTTATGAACAACAAAAAACTCGCTTTGTTCGTGCCGCTTATCACAATGGCTTTATCAGATACTGTTCTCGGCAATACTTCAATATTCTTGTTTACATGGAGTGCATTTCTTGTTACTCCAATAATCGGTACGATTCTATCAAAACGATCTTCTGACTCGGAAATAGTTAAAACTGCCTTAGCTGGGTTTTCTGGATCAATTTTGTCCGTAATTATTTTCTTCTTGTGGACAAATTTCGGAGTTGTGGTAACCACCGCTATGTATCCTGACACTCTATCAGGACTGTTAAACAGCTATGTGAATGCCTTGCCCTTTCTCAAAAACCAGCTTTATAGCAATCTAGTTTTCGCTCCAGTGATTTTCGTAAGTATTTCACTTGTTAAAAACTATTTTGAGAACAGATCATTCTTCTCGAACAATTTAAACAAGGGTTAAGCGAAGTAATGTTTGTGTTGTTACTGTCTTGGTTCTACTTGGCTGGTTTAGAGATAGTGCGGTGAAGCAACTTTATAACCCAGAAAATGATCTTGACATAAACATAGAAGGTCAACAATAAGCCTAGCCAACCGATTAAAGGCAGGGTCGGAATTCTTTCATTATATGGTTGCGACACTAATGGAAATTCCCAACCAAGGTGTAAAGTCATCGAAACAAGGTGGAATAGAGCAATAACTGGCGCGCCTATAAGCCATGTCGAGTATACAAAATAAGGTCCGAACCATGGGAAGTTAAAGAAATTCCCAAGGGTTTCTCTACAATAGTTCTGCCCTATTTCTCGTTCGCATCCAAAATAGCCATTAGGAATAGAAAATACGATACCCGAGATTAGCAAGATATAAACTAACCAAAAAATTAAGTTTTCCCTATTTAGGTAGCTCGAAAGATTTTTACCTTTAGTTCTAATCAACATAACTTAGCTAAAATATCATATAATTATTTTAATTCAGTATAACTAAATATTTTTTACTCTGTCCAACTTGTTTGAAATACAATTTCGAAGAATACTGTTTAAATAATTTCGGGTTAGCATGATTATATTAAGTTCAATTTACTGGTTTCTAGTAGCACTATTTATCGCTCTGTTTGAGATTGAGATCGAAGGTAAATACGGTTGGGCAGAAAAAACAGCAACATGGAACAGAAAGTTTCGATTCCCCAAAAACGGCGGACGCTTTTCTATATCACGATCACTAACTGGATATCATCTTTTCTTGAATATTTTTTTGTTTCTATTTATGCATTCTACATTCTTTTTAAGTGGGACCTTTTCTATTGAACAAGAACTCAAACTGCTCTCAATTTATTTTACATGGATACTTGTCTGGGATTACTTATGGTTTATCCTCAACCCGTACTACGGTCTGAATGCATTTTCTCAAAAATCTGTATGGTGGTTTGGGAAAGAACCCTGGATACTCGGGAGATTTCCAGTTAAATATCTACTCCAACTTGCAGCTGCGTTTCTCCTGAGCTACATAGCAACTAGATTAACAGACCACTCGGGTTACATAATTGATCAAGGCATCAGAACAGTGGTATTTATAATTCTAATAGTATTGTCTCATTTTCTTCTGAAGCCAATTTTCCATCGATATTACTGGAGATTTCACAAGAGAGTAGATTAAAAAAACTACTCTATCAAATGCTTTGTATATCCTAGCTTAACCAATTCCTGATAAGCACTCCACACATCATCAGGGATTTCCTGATAAATCTGAAAACCCTTCCCGGGATAAAGCTTAATTCTCTGCAGATCTCCAACCATAATATTTATTATTACTTCACGTTCGACGACTTTCTCGATATAGTCTTCATACGAAATTGGTTCAGATGTAACCATAACTTTCACATCACTCTCTGGCCAAAAGTTCATAAAAGTTGCATAAGTGCGTCTTTCCATTGTCGGTTTATGGACAATTATCACACTCTTCGGAATCCGATCAGTTTCTTTAAGTATTTTGTATGAGAACAAAACGTTCTCCCCACTGTTTGTAGACTTTGTTTCCAGTGTGATTTTGTCTCTCGGAATCCCGTTTTCCAAAGCTACTTCGAGATACTTCTCTGTCTCCGAATTCGTCCCCCAATCTGTCTTCTGAATATTGTCTTTGTCCGGAATCGAATGATTGTGCGCCCCTCCCCCCGAGATCAAAAGCTTCGGCGCATAATCTTCCCTAAGTAATTTCGCAGCATAAACAGGCACGGACAAGTCCAGAGAGGTAAAGCACATTAAGATGTCTGCAGACTCCAGTTGGTGATGAAGATGATGATAATCCCAGAGAACTTTTGCTAACTCGTCAATTTGGTTCATTTTTTGTTAGATCGTAAATGATTTCAAATCAGAACACTGCCCCTAGAAATCCTCTTCTGGATTATCTTGAGGTGTTCTTCCGGAACGCCATTTTGGCTTGGGTCCTTTTCTATAAGTAATAAAAAGCAAAACAAAAGTTGATATAAAAACATACACCAAATATATAAACGTTTTTGCCATTTCCTCACCTTCGGGATTTATAAAAATTGATCCAATTACAATTACTGCCATATACATAGCAAGCACTAACCAACCCTGCCAGGTAGAAGGAATCCATCCATAACCATATCTTCTACGTTTAAACCAATATTTTTGTTTAGCCATTTTATCTACAAAGTACTAATCTATGAAGGGATTACTCTCCATCTCGAAAAGAATTAGTGGGGTTTGATTATTAACTCGATCTTCGGTGATACTATATTTACCTACATAAAGTCCTGTAACGGTTCCAAAAAATGCTTTTTCGTAATCAAATCCCAGCTTTTCGGACACTGATTTAACTTCGTCTTCCGACTCACCTTCGATTTCTATAAATGGCTCGAGAAAAGGCCATTCGTCAATTGTGATTTGCAAATTATTTAGTACCCAAAGTTCCCGTTTGCTTTCCTGGTATGCTTTTTTCTCACATCCGATTTTTTCGAGCAGATGACAAGCATCTTGAAAGTTACTTACAGTTAGCTCTATCTCTTGCTGTTGTTCAATAGTTCCGTTTTCCGTGACAACCTTGAGTGACATAGTTATTTTATCTTGTTCATCTCTAACACGTAAGTATCCGTGGGGTACCTCATGCCCGGAAGGCAGCTCAAATGTGCAGCGTTTTTGTAGAAACTCTTTTTTAATCAGTTTCGCACCTGCGGATCTCAACCTATTGCGAACTTCCTCTTTGTTTATATTTGTGTATGTTGCTTCGTATTCTGTTTTCATTTTGTTGTGTTAATTAGCAAGAGATCTATCGATCTATCGCCGAATTTAAACTCGCCTATTGTGATAATTCTAAAGTTTTCCATATTCAACCCCAGCAAGCGGACCGCAAAGTACATGTATTTTTGGCATAACAACTCCATCTTCTTTAAAAGAGGTAACGGGACTCTTGAGAATAAGTCAAAATCTAATTTTAAGGATTCGAGAATCAGACTCATCTGCAAATTCAATGTTAGAAATTCACATTGAATTATCACATAATAATTACATTAATACTAAAGTCAGGATTGTTTTCTGCAGAAATCCGTTCTGAATTAGTTTAACGCAAGTGTTCAATCGACTGACGAAATCTGCATCTCCTTAACTTCATGATCTTCACCAAACAAAAATACCCCCTCTACACTTTTTCCTTCCAAAACTGTAGGAAGCCAGTACTTATTATCACGAAACATATTTTCATAAGGAATGCTTGCTCGCGGAAACCAAGCCGGCTTTATGACCTCTGTCTCAATAGGCTTCCCTTCCCACTCGGTCACAACATATATTTCTACTCGCATATTCCATTTTGGATTATGTGGATTTATAAAACGCACATTCCCTACACTTTTATACTCAGATACTACGACCCCGATTTCTTCTTCAACCTCTCTCACCAAACAACCATCCAAGTCTTCATCTTTCTCAACTTTCCCTCCAATACCTGCATAATTGTCTTGCCCTAAATTGTTGCTTACCTTTTTTCGTAAACCAAGAAGTACTTCGTCACCTCGCATCAAAAACCCTACCACAGCTTGGGTATACTCTGGCTCATCTTCAAGCCAATTTTTCAGACTTTCCATCTAAGATACAATTTATAATTATAGTTAGTTTGATTATAAAATTAGTTGTTGATAAAATACATGCGCATTATACACATAAAATACATACTGAAATGAAAGTATACTTCACCGCTTCTACAGCACAGTTCAACAAATATAAAGATAATTATTTTGCAATTAGGGATTTTTTGATTGAAGAAAATCATACTTTGACAAGAGACTGGCTAAAGCACACAGGAGAAAAAATCAAAGCGGGCAAATCAATTGAATATGATATACGAGCAATTTATCAAAAATGTATGATCGCAATCAACAAAGCTGACTTAGTGATAATTGAAGACACTGTTTCGAACTTCAGTACAGGACACCAAATCACAGTTGCGTTACAAAGGCAAAAGCCGACTCTGGTATTATGGCAGGGAGATAAACACCGGCACTTCAAAACTATGTTTATACATGGAATCGAATCGGACTACCTTGAAATAGCAAACTATACAAATACTGATTACAAACAAATTATCAGGAAATTTATTAATAAGTACCAACATATACACGAGAAGACCCGTTTCAACCTGGTAATTAATCAAATGGAGCGAAATTATTTAGACTGGATTCAGTTAAACAAAGGTCAAAGCAGAACAAGGGTTATCAGGAATGCCCTAAAAAATGAAATTGCAAAAGACAAAGAATTCGCCCAATATCTCGAACAACTTACCTAGACACTTACAATAGTTCTTTTACTTTCAAAAGCTTTATTGCAAGCGGGAAAACAATCATCAGAGACAAGACCCCCAAAACAGTATACATTCCGTTTATTCCTACCCTTTCGATAATTGGTCCAGAAATTCCAACCACAAAAATATATACAAAACCTATCAAAAGACTCAAAACAGAGATCGCAGTTGCGCGCACTTTGGAGGTAAAGGTTTTGTTTGTAATCGGAGTAAGAAATATCCATCGAGCAGTTGTAGAAAACATTGCCAAAATGAAAAACGGTACTCCTAACCAACCTTCAAGGTAAACACCCGGGAGAAAGGCAATCATCATCATGACCGGAAACAGGAGAATCTTGAACTTTTCATTCAGTCTTACTTTGCTTAGTATCAAAGTAAATATAAGGGCATTCATTAGTCTTGCCCCACCCTGAATAAAACCCCTCTCCATATCCCCAAAACCTAACCCAACAACAAAAAACGATCCGAAATATAAAGCATTCGTCCAGGTAATTCCTGCAACGGCAATGTAATATAGAGAGGTAAAAGATGTTAGCTTATCTTTAAACACCTCTTTGATTCCTTGCTTAATCTGACGAATATAGTTTCTCACAGTGAATTTCTCAGAGTCGAGTTCGGGCTCAACGTAAAAAATCGAAGCTACCATGCCCATTAATAATGATAATCCATAAAGCACAAAAGGAAGTGCAAAATTTAGTTGATAAAGCCATCCACCAAAGAGTGAACCGATTATCAACCCTGCCTGATAGATGACGTTACCTTTTGCGAAAACTTTTTCAAAGTCATGAGACTCTCTTTCTTTGTATGTATCATAAACTATGGCCTCTTCTGATCCCGAACGAAGAGAATCCGCCATACCACCTAATACCGCCAATAATATAAAATGTTCATAAATGTTGGCAAAAGGGAGAAGCATATAAGTGATGGCGCCGAGAAGGAAAGAAAGTACGATGACAATCTTTCTTCCTAAAATGTCCGCTAGTGCGCCACTTGGAAGTTCCATGATCATCTGAAAAGCATACTGAATAATTACCAGAGTGGAGAGCTCTCCCGCGGTCAGATATCCCTGGTAATAAACTATCCAAATCGGGATAACAAAAATCAAAGAGTGATTAAACTGTGTGGTGTAGAAAACTTTTGTATTTCGTTCAATCATCTTTGTCAATTTACGTTCTATATGTCTCTGGATTCACTTCTCTGATTTTGATAATACTCTTCTCAGAACTAAGTATTTTGACCAACTAATTCAAAATGTTAGAATCAAGCACTTATTTATTTTGTGTCATTATAAATCGTGAACTGGAAAAATAAAAATGTATTGATAACCGGAGGCGCAGGCTTTATCGGATCTAACCTTACAAACAATCTTATAAAAAAAGGAGCCACTGTGACGATTTTCGACGATTTTTCCAGACAAAATGTAACCAAGAATGTCGAGTGGTTAAAAAGCTTATATCCGAACCTAAATGTCATCGAAGCTGACATTAGATCGACTGACAAGCTTGATATAGCAGTAAAAGATAAAGACGTGATCTTCCACGAAGCTGCTCAAGTTGCTGTAACTGATTCTGTAGAAGACCCTGTCTCAGATTTTGAGATTAACGCCAGGGGAAGCCTCAATGTCCTCGAGTCGATACGCAAACATAACCCAGAAGCGATTGCAGTTTACGCCTCGACAAATAAGGTCTACGGAGGATTAGAACACTTCCCAGTTGGGGAGCAAGATGATCGATATGTTTTCACAGATGAGAGCTTGTTACAAGGAGTGTCCGAAAGCACAAATCTTGATTTCCATTCTCCTTATGGTTGCTCGAAGGGCACTGCTGACCAGTATTTCGTAGACTACGGAAGAATCTACAATATGAAAACTTTAGTTTTTCGCCAGTCTTGCATCTATGGTCCGAGACAATGGGGAACAGAAGATCAAGGCTGGATTTTCCATTTTCTGAAACTCGCTTATCAGAAAGATCCTATCAAGATTTTCGGGAACGGGAAACAAGTCCGAGATCTACTTTACATCGATGATCTTATAAATGCATACGAGCTGGCAATCTCAGATATAGAAAACACATTTGGACAGGCATACAACGTAGGAGGTGGACTTGCAAACTCAGTTTCTCTACTGGAGGCAATTCGGATGATTTCAGAACTTTTGGGACACAAGGTGGAAACACAATTTTTCGAACCAAGACCAGGAGATCAAAAAGTTTTCATCAGCGACAACACGAAAGCCCAGGATAAATTCGGTTGGGTCCCCGAAGTAGACGTCCCGACTGGACTCGAAAAGATGCTAGAGTGGGTGAAAGAATCACAGTCTGCTAGATAACTCTCGAAACTCTTGCGGCAACAAAGTCTGGATAACTTTTTCTTCATCGTGTTGCTTGAAATACTTGGCTAGCAATTCTTTTTTGATGTCGATCCACTTGTACTCTACTACCTCGTCATTTGAAATATCGATCTTTTCTGTCTTACTCAAGAACATCCAAAAATATGTTTGAGCCTGCCCGATGTAAGGTAAGTTGAACTTTTTCACATATTCTTCAGACAAAGTGAAGATTGTAGAGATCTGGCTTTTCTTTATCAGCTTAATGTTTCGTACACCGAGTTCTTCAAAAAGTTCTCTTTCCAGTGCTTCCTCTTGTGATTCGCCTTCCTCGATCCCACCCCGTGGTACGAACCATTTGTCTCCATGTCCGAAATTACGAGTAATCAAAAGTTGTTTATCCTCGTTGATAATAAATGCGCCTACTGCTGCGCGGTAAAGTTCAGACATCCGTAGAAAATTAATTGGCTAATTATAGAACAAATACTTGAAAAGTATCCAACATCATCGAAAAATAATTGTTATAATTTAGTACATATGAAAAGTTTTACCCGCAAACACAAGTTTTCCTTTTTCGTAGCGCTTTTACTCACATTCTTTCTAACCATATCGATCTTCGTTAGAACAACAAACGATATACAATCTGATGATTCGACCGAGATCAAAGCAGCCACTCCAGTGCATACCACTTCATCACCAGACGAGACAAAGACCGAAACAGTTGTACAAGACCTCAATGTGCCATGGGAAGTTGTATTTCTACCTAATTCTATAGGAGAGTTTCCGAATGAACCTGAGTTTTTGATAACACAGAGAAACGGGACAATACTGCGAATAAGCGGTGATCGTAATACGTATAATGTGCCGGATGTGAAAGTGGTAGGAGAAGGCGGACTTCTTGGTCTTGCACTTCACCCGGACTTCAATGAGAACAGCCTCATATATGTTTACCTCACAAGTGACGTCGGAAACAAAGTTGTCCGATATTTGTTAACCGAAAACCATCTCGAAAACCCAGAAGTTATTTTAGAGAATATTCCAGAGGCTCCTAACCACAATGGTGGAAGAATCGCATTTGGCCCAGACGGGTTCCTTTACATAAGTACCGGAGATTCCCAAAACGAGAATCTCGCTCAAGACACCGACTCTCTAGCAGGAAAGATTTTACGAGTTACAGATGATGGCAAGATCCCTTCCGACAATCCTTTCAAGAACGCAGTCTACTCCTATGGACATCGGAATGTGCAAGGGATAACCTGGGATGAAGACGGTAGATTGTGGGCGACTGAGCATGGGAGAAGCGGACTCAGATCGGGATATGACGAGCTAAACCTGATCAAAAAAGGTGACAACGATGGTTGGCCAGTAATTCAGGGTGATGAGATAAGAGAAAATATGCAAAGACCCGTCATTCACTCAGGAGCATCTGAAACGTGGGCTCCTTCGGGGATTACGTATTTCAATAACAGCCTATTTTTCACAGGTCTACGCGGACAAGCACTTTATCAGGCAAAGCTAGCCGCAAATGGCGAAACTACGACCGAGCTTATTAAACATTTTGATGGGACATTCGGAAGAATTCGGACAGTGCGACTAGGGCCCGACGGATATTTATATATCCTAACGAACAATACTGACGGACGCGGAAATCCGCAGAAAAACGATGATAAACTTATACGAGTTAATCCTGAGGTTCTTTTTAAATAGACCAAACTAAATACTTGTATCTGCACGCAAATTAAGCTCAAGTTTTCTGATCTTTTCCTCCCTACTCCATCCTTTTATCTGCCACTCTCTTTTCATAGCAGAACTTTTATCAGAATATGCTTCGGAATGTATTAACTTCACAGGGAGTCGAGAGCGTACGTATTTCGAGCCTTTCCCTTCACGATGTAGTTTAATCCTTTGTGAAAGACTGTTTGTAATGCCTGTGTAGAGTGAGTTGTCTCGACAGTGTAAGATGTAAACGTAGTACATGAGTAAATTGTTACCCATGTACTACGAAAATACAAGAACTTCGATAACGCTTTTTAGAGTTAGACTGTTTCTACGTTTCTCTGTGAGAACAATCTGATAAAACTGGTCACAATGAGCGCCAAGATGTAGTAGAAAAATACTGCAAGGATCGCTGCAGAGTCAAAGAATGACTCTCCGTATACTGGGGAAGCGAAAACCCCTCGAAATGGTGCTACAAAGATATTGGTAATACTGTAGATGAGGTCTACAATACCATTTGCATTGGCACCAAACATCATAAGAACTATTCGTATGAGCAGTGCAAGCCCCACGAGGTGTGTGAGATACCAGATCACTTGATTGACCTTTGCGAGGGTAAACTCTTGGTCATCCACTGTAGTTCCTCTTACTACCTTTTGACTTCGTACCCGTTTGTTAGTTAATGGGTCGACAGTAGATGTGGTTTCTACAACTGTATTATGTTCTTCCATTATTAATCTTTAAGAATAATAAATTATCGTCTAATAGCTCTCATTACGGCTATTAGCACTACCGCTCCGAAAGTTGCAACTAAGATACTGTAAATATTTAACCCTGTTACTCCTTCTCCACCTAGAAACCCAACTAAAAATCCTCCTATCAACGCACCGACTATACCGACAACAATGTCCTGCACCATACCCTGACTGCTGTCAGTTTTCATAATTAAAGAGGCTAACCAGCCGGCGATAAGTCCGACCACAATCCACGCTAGAATACTCATGCTGTGAAAAATAATAAATTAATGTTTAAGTACTACAAAGACTATTTATAAAGGAAGTTAAGGAAGTATTAAGATTTTGTAAAGACAGTTATTTATTCTTAACAAGACTCCCAAAAACAAAAGAAAGTTGCTAAATATCACAGCAGTTAAAACTTTCCTCAAGATAATTTGTGTGTTTTTTTAAATCCTAATAGAGATTTAGAGCAATCAGATCATTCAAATCGAGATTTCTGATATAAAGGAAAGTATTACCTAAATCTAACTAAGAAACATATTTGCATTAATTATCTCAACAATCTAGGATATTTTGCGTAGGTTGGTTCCTGGGTATTAAGTGGATTCCACGATGAATAATTGGATATCTTGTTAATGGGTTCTTTCACCACGCTTCTCTTGTATACCCTCTGTTGCTACGACGTTCACATGGTGTGCCGTGAAGCGCAAGAACGTAAACTACTTGGAACTCAAAGAGTTTGCATGTAATTTCGTACAACACGGTGCCCATACTTGAAGGTGACTCCTTCGTTGTAACCCAGATTTCAGGATTCAGATAACCATGAACAACCCAACATCGTTTACTGTAAAGACTTGAGTACAGTAGTTGAGGCAGTTGAAGAGAGGTTCAACGCATAGAATAACACTATATTGCTTCTTCGGAGCAGAGATCGTTGAAAAATCTTATTAATAATATCTCTCCTTGTATATCACATCCTAACGAATAGGCAAATTTCTGATTAAATCGGAAGCTATTCTCATCAGGGTGTTTCCTAGTGGAGATGAATCAATCTCAGCAATTTCACACAATATACTACTTTCTCCTCCTTCTACCGCCCTACGCACCTTGTGATGGCCATCAATACAGTAGTGCTCCCCCCTTAATGAAATGACTTGTGGATTGGGTCTTGATGACCTTGTCCGCCTCCCTTCTAAGCCATCCCCTGTAAGGAAGAGACGAGTCCCCATTATTGTGTTGGGATCCAAGTAGCCATAATTAATCTCTTGAGTTTTTACATGTTGCTTGCGCAAGAATTGCTGTAAGGAAGGCACCTGGGAATGTTTTTACTATCTCAAACTCAACATCGGCGGTTGCTTTGACCGGACTTTTTATTTCTTCCAAAATCTCCTTCAATGTATCCTTTTCAACGACAAAAGTAATTGAAATTTCCGGCACCGCTTCCGGCGACTTTATCGGCTTTGCGCTTTCTCGTATCTTTTCGTCAGTGTCAAAATCCTGCAACGCTTCAAGAATTGAAGTTTTGCCGGACTCATTTTTACTGGCAAGAATAGTAATCGTGTCAGTCAGATAACAATCGCCGCTATCAACGATTGATTTATAGTTTTTAATTTTGAATTTCTTGAGCTTCATGGTTAATTTTGTTGCTTAAAATAGTAAACTTACCAACCCGACAACCCACCCAATCGCACCACCACACAAAATAACTTTTGCAACGTTTTTTAATAATTTATGTTTTTCAAGAATGTCATCAACAACTTTCTGTCCTCTTATTAAAACAATAAGAACTATAATAAGAAAAACCCTTAATCCCCACTTGAAAGCGGGCGTTTCAAAAAAAGTTTCCAAACCTGAAAAACTAAATCCTAAAAATTCAAACGGAACGGTGATAAGCATAAGCCACCCAACCAATGCAAAAAGAAATCCTCCTATTTTTAACCTCGACATCAGGTGTGTTTTAATGCGTTCATTCATAGTATTTTTATTTCATTAAGTCATCGAGTGAAACACCGAGTGCGTCCGAAATTTTTTTAACGGTTTCAATGGTCGGATTTGGCGTTGCTCCCGCTTCAATTTTGGCGATTGTATGAAAAGCCAAATCAGCCTTTTTTGAAAGTTGATCCTGCGAAATACCGAGCTTGTTTCGGTATTTCTTTATATTCTCTGCTATTGGTGGAGATGGCGGGAATCGAACCCGCGTCCAAACCTGACCAAAAACTACCCCTACAAGTTTAGTTAATTTGGTTTGAAACAGTTTGATCAAAATTAACAAAAGCCAAACTGCTTTGATTTATAAATTCTTGGAGTTTAAGCATAAATCAAACTTAAACTTTGCACCTCGACTATATTGCTCCTCCTATTTCTCGCCGAGAATAGAAAATAGGAGAAGGTTGCCCTTTTAGTTAGGCAACAGCAAGGTTGACAGCTGGTTCTACACCAAAGAATGCAGCCACTTTCGCAGATGCACTATCAAACATTGCTATAAATTTGTTTTTGACGCTTATTGTCAAATCTCTGATTGCTCAGAGCCATCATGTCTTTATTTAACGAAGCGACACAATGAACACATCGACTTGCGGCAATTCTCGGTTCCGATTTGTCGAAGCCGATCATCCCCTTTTCACCAACAATTCTTTATTAGCAAACAGCGAATCACTATATTTTACCACGAAAATCAAAAATATCGGGGGATTCATAGAGAGGACTCTTCTCACTTGTTTATCTATCTAAAACATTTTTAACCTCTAAATACCCTCTGCCCTTCAGGAGTGTCTTCTACTACCACAGCGAATTCTTCTTTAAGCTTTTCGCGTAGTTGATCTGACTCATTCCAGTTACCAAGCTTTCTAGCAAGCTCTCTTTTATCTAACAGATCTCGGATTTCGTCTGTTAGTTCAATTTCATCATCTTTTATGAGATCTAGTCCCAAAACCCTATCAAAATCAGTGATTGTAGCGATTTTAATATCATCATGCAGATCAGATTTTATAAGCTCCCAAAGTAAAGCTAATGCTTCAGGGATGTTGAAATCACTTTCTAATGCTTTCTTGAATCTTTGCTTGTATTCTTCAGACACTGTGCCGAATTTCTGCGAGTTCAAAAGTTTGATTTGTTTTTTTAATCGGTTGTAAGCTTGTTGTGAAGCTGAAAGTGCCTCCCAGGTAAAGTTTTGTTTTGAGCGATAATGTGCGTTAAGGTAAAAATATCTGAGTGCTAGGGGTTCGTAACCGTTATCTATTATATCGTCCAAGACAAAAGCAGTTCCCTCTGACTTGCTCATTTTTTTCCCGTCAAATAGAAGATGTTCGTTGTGTAGCCAGTAGTTGACAAACTTCGTTCCATTTGCAGACTCACTCTGTGCGATTTCGTTTGTATGGTGTATCGAGATATGTTCAACTCCTCCCATGTGCATATCGATTGTAGCTCCTAAGATATCCCCAGCCATCGCACTACACTCGATATGCCATCCAGGAATTCCTTCCCCGTTTTCAACTTCCTTAGATTGAAATGGTGAAGGCCAATACTGCAAGGCGTTTTTGTGTGCACCAGTTTTGAAAAACCACAGAGCGAAGTCCTGTGGATTTTTTTTGTCTGGATCGACAACCTCTCCTTTCCCTAGTCCTGTTTTGTTTTTTTCGAGATTTTGTCCACTAAGTTTTGTGTAGTGGGAGAATCTTTCAACTTCAAAATAGATGGCTTTGTCTGTCGAATAAGCAAAACCTTTTTCAAGCAGAGTATTGATCATGCTTTGCATCTGCTCGATATACTGGCTGGCAACTGGTTTGTGGTCAGGAGGTAAAATATTTATAGCCTTTGTGTCTTTTTCGAAGATATCGATATATTTTTTCGCAATCTTTTGAGGATCGAGGTTCTCTCGCTTTGAAGCTTTTTCCATCCGATCTTCTCCCAGATCTGCATCACCTAAATTATCTCCCGTAAGATGTCCAACATCTGTGTAGTTTCGAACGAAATTCACTTCATAACCGAGGTAAAGCAAACTTCTGCGAATTAAATCGGCCATAGTCATACCACGAAGATTTCCGATCTGCTGAACCCAATATACAGTAGGCCCGCAGTGATAAAACCTGACTTTATTGTCTTCGATAGGTTTAAAATCCTCAAGCTTTCTTGATATTGTGTTATAGACTTTTAGCATTGTGCTTATCAATAAATTAAAATTCGTCAGTAAAGTATTCGTTGTTCATCAAAAGCATCAAAAGCCACATTGGCTTTCCGTGAGTTAGGTTTTGTGACTTGTGTTTTTTAGCTGCTTTGTATTTAAGTAATATTTCTTTTCCTAAAGGAAGTCTGTATTTAGGTTCAGCTTGGTGCAGGTTTTTTCCATTCGCCATATGCACAGGCAATCGAATATTTTTCAGAACCGACTTTGGCAATGTTTTATACAAAACAACCGTGTCTTTTGTTTTTGTATTTGCTATGTTATGCATAATTTCGCTTACTACTATATGATCAGGATGTCCATACAACCCATCTTTTTCATACACTAATATAATATCCGGATTAAATTTCTCCACTTCAAAGAGCAGTTTTTTTTCTAATTCGTCGTATTCTTCTTCTAGTGCACCATCCGAGAACTTCCATATCTCGCATTGTTGTAGTTTAAGTTCTTTGGTAGCCATTTTGTATTCTTCTTCGCGAATTCGCGCAAGTTTTGCGGGTTTCACTTTTAATAATTCATCACCCCTCTCACCACAAGTAACACAGATATGTTTTAGAGAGATGCTTTCGTCGTTTGCGAACTTTGCTAAAAAACCTCCAGAAAGCATCGTTTCATCATCTGGGTGAGGGTCGACTGCAAGAATTCTGTACTTTCTCTTTTTACCGAGTAGATTTTCTAACTTCAAAACAGGCAGGCGATATTCATTCAGATAAATATTAAATGCTAAATATATCCCGATAAGTAAGAAAATTATTCCGGTTATGATTTTGAAAATCACTGTCATCACCTTAATTAAAAATAAAAAGACCCTGTTCTTGTCTAAATGACAAACACAGGGCCTCTTTGATTAGGCGGTTCCACCCATGATTTCGCTTTGTGGAGTATTTAATTTTGGCAATTTCGACGGTTTCTGTCCGCTTCAGTTACCGATTCTCAGTAAACTCGGTTTTCTGTTATTTCTGATTATAGCAAATTTCAGTCTCTCGCAAAAACAAGTCCGTAAACTTTCTCAACATTGTTATCTTTCAATACTTTCGCACACTCTTCTAGCGTTGTTCCAGTTGTCATAACATCATCAACAAGCAAGACGTTTTTGTAGTTAATTTTATTTTTTAGACAAAAGACCTTTTTCAAGTTTTCTTGTCGCTCTTTTTTGTTTAACTTCACTTGGGTTTTCGTGTTTTTAGTTCTTCTGATACAACCATCTAACTTGATCTCGAGAGATTTTGCGATAAGTTCAGCTTGGTTAAATCCGCGAAAATTTTCTTTGAATTTATGTAGTGGAATCGGGATTGCAACCTCGCATGTTAAGCATGATTTTTCATATGTATTCTTTATTATCTTCCCGATTTCCCCAGCAACTGCGAAATAAAGGTTATATTTCAGTTCTTCTACAATAGTTGCCGAAAACCGGTTGTAGTGTACCGCAACAACTACTCCATCCAAAAGAGTTTTGTTTTCACAAACTTTATGAACTAGACCCCTCGTCACCTCTTTTTTACATACATGGCAAAGTTGCTGTTGGTAGTGGTTGAGTTTGTTAGCTAAACAATCTTCACAAAGCAGAGAGCCTTGCGTATCACAGACAACACACATCCTTGGAAAAAACAAATCACCCAGCCTAGTTAACATAGCGGAAACACCTAACAATTAACCAACAACTACCGTTGAATTTATTTATACAATGAACTTCTGAATTTTTGGTGAAATTATCCACATTTAAACAATTTCGTAAATAACGATTATTTTGAAAAACTTTGAATAGCCACACTCTCTATTTACACTACTTACTCTAGAGGTTATTATTTATTACTTGATATCTACAAAACATGTACATCGCAATTGACGTCGGTGGTACAAAAACTGCATTCGCTAAACTCGATAAGCTGGATCACCCTACAATCGGTGCCAAAGAGATAATCTCTACTCCGCAGAGCTACGACGAAGCTTTGGAGAAAATCTACTCACTTATTGATAAATTCGGCAAATGGCAAAAGCTGGAAGGTGTTTCAATTGCTGTCCCAGGAAGTGTAAGAAATCAAAAAATCGAAATGCTTACTAATTTGCAAGATTGGAACAGAAAGCCACTGGTCGAAGATATCTCAAAAAAATACAACACGAAAGTAATAATTAAAAATGATGCTGTGGCGACTGCAAGGGCTGAAAGATATTTCGGGAAAGCGAAAGGTTTAGATCGTTATCTTTACGGGATTATCGGAACGGGTTTTGGTGCAACATATGTCCATAAAGTTGGTGATAAATTTTTAGAACTACCACTTGAGCCTGAGTACATGATAGTAAACTCGAAAGGAACTCACAGGAACCATTTCCACACACCTGGTTTGCTTGGTGCATATGCTACGGGGGCTGTTATCCAAGAAAAAACAGGGATTCATTCTTTGGCGAGTTTAACAAACGAAGACCCTATCTGGGATGAGATGGCACACTATCTTGGAATCGGATTAAATAATCTTGTTACTTTATTCAAACCCCCCGTAATCATTTTCTCAGGTGGTATAATCATACACAGAAAGTTTTTGTTAGAAAAACTTCGCATGGAATTAGCAAAGTACATAGAGTATCTGCCTCAACCGGAGTTGGTGGTTACAGATTTCGGCGACGATGCCAGCCTCTATGGAGCAATTTCCCTGCTTTACGAATTGTAAATTAACATAATGCTTCCAAAAGGACCTTATCAACCACAATTGACTGAAGGCGAAGTTCTCAAATTTTGGCTTGAGAATAAATTCTATGCGCCAGAGTACAAAAGTGACAAAAAGCTATCCACAGCTAGTCGAGAAGATAGAGAAAATTTCACAATAATCCTTCCACCACCAAACGCAAACGGAAACCTCCACCTTGGACATATGTCTGGCTACGCTTATCAAGATTTGATGGGACGATTTGAACGTATGCGTGGAAAGAAAGTACTTCTGCTACCCGGAAAAGATCACGCCGGAATACAAACGGAAGTTGTGTTCGAACGTGAACTTGAAAAGCAAGGGAAATCCAAAAAAGATATAGGTCGCGAGGAGTTTTACCGTCAGTGTTATGAGTTTTGTATGAAGCAGGCAGAGAACGCCAGGAGCCAGGAGCAGAAAATCGGACTTAGTGCAGACTTTGATCGTGAGTTGTTTACGCTTGATCCGAAGATTGTTTCGGAAGTGATGAAGGCTTTTAAATTGATGTACGAAGATGGTCTCATCTACCGGGACAAAAGGATTATCAACTGGTGCCCACGGTGTCAGTCTGCTCTGGCTGATATTGATACTGAGTTTAAAGATACTGAGTTTAAAGATAAGAAGAGTCAGAGTCCGTTTTACTATTTTAAATACGGCTTTTTGGAACCTGACGAACTAGCAGTTAAATATAAAAATAAATATAGAAATAAATTGATATCTGTAGAAATCGAAACTCAATTGGAAGGAGAACCAGGGAAAAGTCACCATGAATTAGAAGAGTTAGATAGAACTCTGAGTGAGAATAAGGATCTATTCAACTACACTTCCGATTCTCCATATTTCTACCGTGGATTTGTACCATCGACAATTAACCCAGAGACCAGAACTGAGCTCGATGTATTAGTTATTGGTTATGAAGGATTACGACACGAAGATATTGTTGAAACAAAGGTTATTGGTATTATTATGGATTTAAGCCATAGATATAAATTGTTTTGCATGAATCCGGACAGGGAATTATCAGAAGAGGATATAGGGAATTTTAAAAAATTTGTCTCTACAAAAACATCAGCTGGAGCACATTTAATTCTGTTTGATGAATACCCTGAAGACAAGTTCTACACCAATGGTTTCGTAATCGGCACAGTACGTCCTGAAACGAAATTCGGTGATACCGCATTGGCAGTCAATCCCGATGACGAAAGGTACAAAGATTATGTCGGTAAAGAGTTTGAGGTTATGACTCTAAACGGTCCTGCCAAGATAAAAGTGATTGCAGATAAAGCTGTACAAAAAGCAGAAGGAACAGGAATGCTGAAAGTGACACCAGCACATGCCATGGAGGACTGGGAGATTGCTCAAAGACACAAAGCAGACGCAATGCCTGAAAAGCAAGTGATTAACTTTGACGGCAAGCTAAACCACTTAACCGGCAAGTACGAAGGCATGACAGTTCAAGAAGCACGAAAAGCTATGATTTCAGACATGAGAGAAAACGGAATGCTAGTTTATCTCGACGAAAGTTATAAAAACCGAATCCGCATCTGCGAACGCTGCAAACATCCTATCGAGCCCTTGATCTCGTATCAGTGGTTTGTCGATACAAAACCTTTGAAAGCCGAAGCTAAGCGACTAGTAGAGAAAGGATTCACTGAAATAATGCCGGAAGGCAAAAAGAAAACATATATGCAGTGGATGAATACCCCTGAAGACTGGTGCATCACAAGACAACTCTGGTGGGGCTATCGCCTACCCGTCTGGTATAAAGGCAAGCGTGAGCAATACATAACAGAAACCGGAGAAGTGAGAGAAAAAATTAACGACAAAATTATCGAGAAACCTGAAGATTATGAGGGGTTACTCAAAGTGGATGCAGAAAACCCTAATTCGGGTCCAACTATAGAACTTACAGTAATCCGCCACGCACAAAGCGAACACAATCTTGCAGGTGTATTTGCCGGCTCAACAGAGTCAGATTTAACACAAGAGGGACAAGCTAAAGCTGAAGAATTAGGCAAACAAATCAAAAATAACTTCGACGTAATTATTGCTTCTCCGATAAATAGAACCAAACAAACAGCGGAGTTATTAAATAGAAGTTTGAATTTGCCATTTGAAACAAATGACCTCCTTGTAGAGCGTTTCTATGGAAATCTTGAGGGTTTGACCTGGGATGAGTTTGAAAGAGAACATCCAGAAGAGGCATCCAAGAATTCAAAAAGCTTCCAGCCGAATTTAGAAAAAGGTGAATCAATAGAAGAAGTTGAAGCTAGAGTGGACAAGTTTATCGATTGGTTAAGAAAATCTGGTTATAAGAATCCTTTGGTTGTAACACATGCTGGGATTATGCGCATAATCGAGAGGAAGTTAAACAACACTTCCCTTGATGAATCACGACAGATCCCATTCGAGAATCTCGAAATCCATAAATACACTATTCACGATAATGAGTGGCAACAAGACGAAGACGTTTTAGATACTTGGTTCTCATCTGGACAGTGGCCTTTTGTCACTTTGATGGCTCACGAAGATGATTACGAAAATTTCTACCCTACTCAAGTCATGGAAACTGGTTGGGATATTTTGCTTTTCTGGGTAACTCGTATGATGCTTCTGAACCCTTATCGTTCAAAGAAGATAAATCCCGAAAGTTCAGAAAATAAGATCGTTCCTTTCAAGAATGTATATCTACACGGACTTGTTTTGGACAAGAATGGAATCAAGATGAGCAAGTCAAAAGGAAATGGGATCGATCCTTTTGAGATGATGCAAAAATACGGAACTGATGCTTTGAGATTTAGTTTTGTAAAAAGTAATTCAGTAGGACAAAACTACCGACTTTACGAGGAGAAGATTGCTTCCAACAGAAACTTCTGCAACAAAATCTGGAACGCCTCCAAATTTGTTTTGTTCAACATTGAAGACAACAAGGACAAACTTTCGAGTCTCAAGTTAGAAGATGTAAACTTGCAAAAAGACGATAAAGAATTTCTACAGCAAATAGAAGAATTAGTAAGCGAAACCACTAGAAGACTTACAGAATTTCAATTTGGAGTGGCAGCAGATGAGCTATACGATTCTTTCTGGCATAAATTTGCAGATGTTTATATCGAAAAGATAAAAACACGTCTTTACACAAAAGACCGCGATGGCAATCCTATAAATGCCTCACCAGAAGAACAAGAAAGTAGACTAACTGCACAGTGGGTACTACTCTATTCACTCCAAACCTATTTGAAATTGCTACATCCATTTATGCCGTTTATAACTGAGTCTATATGGCAAAGTCTTCCAAAGCAGGATGATGAATCGGAGACCATAATGTATTCTCAGTGGCCTGAAATAAGTTGACTGTTCAACAGCTTATTTGACCTTCTCTGCAATCCCAAACTTAATTTATGTAACATAATGTCAAAAAGAGGACTTACGTCCTCTTTATTCAATAGTATTACAATGACCTAAGGTAGTATAACCGTAGTCGGTTTTGGGGTTGGCGTCCAAGTAGTGCTATAAATCGTTGGGGATACCGTGACGCTCGGTTTAGGAGTGTTAATTACAGGTGTTGGAGTCGTAGAGATCCGTGGTGTAGGTAATGTTGTGTGAGTGGGAACAGCCTTAGACTCATTGATCTTTACATTCATAATCTTTTTCGATTTTACTGCAATCTTGTTTTTTTCCTGACACTTCTCGCAAGAAAATACTGTAACAGTTAAGCTCACTCTACATAATCCTTTGTTGTTTGCGGTGAAATATGCAGTACCTTCTTTGTAACTATTTGAATGGGTAGCATAAATAATTCTACAAGCAGGGGTCAATGCTTCCCAGGTCCACTTTAGACTGACATCTTCAGTATTCGTTAAGGGTAGATTTGCGATCTCGCTCTCAGCAAACCTTTTAGTTATCTCAAATCGCGAAGTATATATACTTGTTTTTTTTGGAAAAATGACATTGTTCATCTTGTAATTCCTAACCCTTCTATACGGACTAATAACAGTTGAAATACTACCCTCGTCCTTACCTCCATTCATAACTGACATAGTTACCCCACAGTCTTTGGTTTTAATTACAACTGGAAAAGATATATACCAGCCCTCCCCTTCAACATCTTGCCCACAAATTGTTCCTTTCCATCTTATGGAGGAATTCTGGTTAGGAGTAGGTGTTAGTTGATAACCCCCATAGGTGGTCGGAGTTGGTTGAACACTTTTAGGACTCGGGGTACTTGTAGGTTGAGGAAGGCTAGCGGCATAAGAGAAATCCAATGTAAATGATTCACCTTTGGCAACATATCTTGGATGACGTAAGTATATCCTTCCATTTTGCAGGGTCTTCATTTCAAAGATTGTGATAGGAGCAGCTTGATCATTTGTTGATGACACGTCAATATCTTCTTCAACTGCTGCACTGGCATCCTCAGTATCGAGATCTCTATTTACAAGTAGCATCCCGCCTATTGATATTAATACGGTTACTATTATTACGAACGTTAACAAAAGAAATAATTTCTTCTTTCTATCCATTGATGGAAAAATTGAAAATAAAAATATTTATTTCAAGTATAGCAACTTCCATTATAATCACAACTAGAAAACTTGCATGGTACTAAAGTCTTTCCGGAATAATCTTCCTGACTCTTAAGTATTTATGTAACAACCATATGGTTTCTCTAATTTCCCAACAAACAGCCCCGCGCTCGACAAGCGAGGGCGGAGCTGGATCCTGAATGACGTTGCTTTACTGTTCTCTTACGCAGTACTCAACTTCAACTCTGGAGTAGTGTGACTGAGCACATTTTTTCTGATTGCTCTTTTTATTTCCACCATTCGCTTTGAGACAAGCGTTGTATGAAGCATCGGTATAATCCAAAACACTATTTACCACAAGCCTGTCATACTTAGTTTCTGGGTTCAACACCCTTACATTGTCTATAACACCATTACTTTGCTCAATTCTAAGATCCTTTCTGCATTCTAAGAATCTTTTTCTCAAAAGCTTTTCCGCTTGTTTTAAGGACACTTTAAGAAGCGGTTTTGTTCCATCGTTATATAAAGTTGTATTTCCTAAGTCACCACAAAAGATAGATGCCGACTTAGTTGCAGAACTTTGGTTGTCAAGAAGTTTAACTAAAACATTATGTCTTTCATTATTTTGTACAAGACGATCATTACCTGACCCCTTTTGGTCTTTTGCTCCCGTCCATCCCCAGTATGCACTAACTTTAATATCGTGTTTTTTCGCAACTTCATTAAGTTGAATATCAGCTAGTTTATAATTTCTCTTGGAAGCATTGTGAGCTACAAATTCCCCTGAGTAGAAAATTCTAGTTTCTTTTTGGACACATGACTTAACTGCCGTTGTAGGAGCAACACTATGTGTGGGTTTGACTGTCGGAGTAACAGTTGGTGTAACGGTAGTCGGAGCCAATATATTTGTTGGAGGAACCGTAACAACAGGACTCGGTTCTATTGTATCGACAGGTGGAGGGGTTAATGTAGGCAACAGTGGTTGATTACAAATTTCAAGATTATCTAGTGCAGCGGACCCGCTAAAATGTAGAGTGAATGTCTGAATACCTTGAGGGTAATTTTTTGTTGGAGCATGGTCGACTAATTTATTATTAACATCTATGTTTGCACCCGAAGTCAACATAACTTTTTCAGTTTTTCCTTGGGATACTACAGTGTAGTAATTATTGTTTATCCTACCCTGTTCTGCTTCATCTCCCATATCTATAGTGTCAAATCTTATCTGCGTGACGTTTGCATTTTGGAATGTGAGAATCAAATATCCTCCATCATGATTATCTCTATTGAAGGTTCCAGATTCTGTGTAGACAGGCCTCTCATTTCCTGTATCGCTAAGTCGGTAGTGTTTTCCTCCGTTTAGAACCAAAACTCTTCCAGAATTAGCCCTCAAATCAGGAGTATTATTATTCCTATATGGATCCAAAACCATGACATTTAGAACCTTGTATGGATCAGGATAATCCCCATTAGGTCGGACATTTTGTCCATATGAGACACCAATAGTTGTGGCTTTGAGAGAGCCAACATTTGGGGAGGTAAGGTTTGTAATTACTTGTCCGTGGTTAAAGTTATTAAAATCCCATTTATAACAACTTGGGGCTGCATTGGCAGAAATATCGGTTATGTCAGTTGCATTTCTAAACCAAGATATATTAACTACGTCTAGATAATATGCAACAGAGGAAAATATTATCAACACAAAAACTACAAGCATAATAGCTATAACCACAAGTTGATTTCGTGGTATAGACTCTCCTTTTTTTGAGGATTTCTTCACGTTTTCTTAGATAAAAAATTAGCTATCAATATTAGAATAACCTACTATACAAAAGTATGCAAAGATTTCATGTCCTTTTTTTGATCAGAATCTTTTTAGTTTCTGCTTCACTCAAATTCTTTTCCAAGGCATCCAAAATTTCTATAAATGTATCTGTCGATTTAGGAGCATTTTCATCAAAATGGGATTCCCATTCTATACGAATTTCATCATGTTTTAGGTTGTATTTACTTAATACTGCCAGCCTGTCGGTTTTTGATCTCAATTCATTTTTTGTGAGATCCATAATCTGAGGGAAATCTACCACCCCATCAACGTCCACACCTGCCAACGGTATAGAAAACCTATCTTGAACAAATACACCCGCGAAGTCATTAATCGTCTTTAATCCCAACCTCTTACTGTCAATATCTATTTCAAGTCTATTATCATCAAGCTCATTGTAGGAATAATCTGGCATCATCCCTCCTTCTGGACCCACTAAAAAGTATTTAAAGACTTTGATCGATACTTTTTTTTCGAATTCATCTAACTGCAAAAAGAAGTTTTCCCATTCGACCACCATCTGTTCGTTTTCAGCGATAAGAACAAATACGTTGTCTTCACCATTTCTACTGTCGACTATAATCCACTTCACAGTAAGACCATTACCTGTGAATTCATATCTAAGCCTAACCTGTAGAGAGCTTTCGAAGATTTTAACAAGATCTAAATAAGTAATCATACGCGACCAAGTATGATCAAATGTCAAAATTGGATCTAGAAGCTTTGCGACTTCATCTATACGGGCAAGAGATTGAGTTGAAGAAGAAATCTCGGTTTTTCTCAGATCATCGGGGATCTCATCTGAGGCGAAATTAATCAACCAACGTTCTTCTTTACAAGAATTTATTATCAAATCTTTTTTAATGCTCTCTAATCGGCGTGGAAACGCTCCTTGTTGCTCCAGACGAGTTAGTCTTTTTCCTACATCTTCAAATTCGGATCTCAATTTTAATGTATCTTTCGGAATATTATGCATTAATCAGATAATCACTAATACATCTTAAACAAGAATTAGTACTAGCGAAAGCAGTATATCTGGATACCTAAATAACTTCTTTCTTTAAGTACTCCCAAATCAAGCTAATATTAGCTGGAATATTATTTTTGTTTTTTGCCCCTCTCGGGATTAGAAAAGGTGCATCAGTTTCTAGAAATATGAACTTTTCGTAAATGTTTTGTGGAGCTGGATTGATGTCTGAGATATATTCCTTCACTGCTTGTCGAATATTCTCGGCAGATTTGTATGTGATAATTCCATTGATTCCAACCGAATATCCGCTCGATAAGACTTGTTCCAAATCTTTAGCTTCTCCTGTAAATGAGTGGAAGATCGCATTAACATTTTTGCCCTTTAGAAGCGTCAGACAATCATCTAAACTGTCTCGGTGATGGATCGAAAGTGGAAGTTCATAGTCTTCTGCCATTTGAATTTGCCTCGCGAAAATTATCTTTTGCAAATCCATACTGGTCTGAATCTCTTCATCTGAAAGATTTGATTTATAAATCCAATAATAATCAAGTCCACACTCTCCTATCATAATTAGATCTCTGCGATTTTCTTCAACAAAGTTTTGTAGTTCTTCAAGTAATTCCTCTATCTTTTCCAGGGTCAGATCTTTTTTAAATAGATCAGATCCGGGAATTACAATCTCGGGATCAATCCCTGCGGTCGGGAACACAACTCCTGGAAACCTCTGTGAGTTCTCAACAGTTTTTTTTGAAGAACCTAGATCGACTGCGATATCGATAATCTTGTTCACTCCTGCTTTTAAACTGTCGTTAACAATCTCTTGAAGTTGATCATCTGGGAACCAGGTTAGGTGACAATGGCTGTCGAAGAGGAAGTCCAAAGAACCAAATTTTTCATGGAAATATTTGTGAAGCATTTCAGTCCTCCTTCTCCTCCAGCACTTTTTCTATCTCAAGCTTCTGAAAAAGTAACTCAACTTTTCCTAATTCCACCTTTGTGATTGTTTTCGATTCTCCATCCATGGTTTGATTGGTAATTGGGAGCCATAAAAACCTACCAACCTGAGGGGTTACTCTTTCTTGTCCAAGCATTGTCATTATTTTATCAGAGGTGTCAGGGAGGAATGGATAAATTAGTACACCGAGGTCATAAATCAGATTGATTAAATTCATTAGTATTTGCTTAGCCTTTTCTTTGTCTGTTTTTATTACCTCCCAAACCTTTTGTTCATCGAAATAAACATTTCCCTTCCTAGCCACATCCATGACTTCATCTAGTGCTTTTACGATCCATGGACCATTCTTTCCTTCTGAATGAATGTCTTCAACTACTTTGTCGTCATAACTTAAAAACATCTTGACTCGCTCAAAATTTCCATCAGTTGAAATCGCACCTGAGTGCTCTAATGTATCTACCTCAATATTTCCGTCAAATTTGCTTTGGATAAAAGTCAGCGCCCTGTTCACAAGATTCCCCAAGTTCGCTACCAACTCGTTATTTATCACAAACACAAAGTCCTCCCAAGTGAAGTTTCCTTCTTTGTTTTCAGGCAAAGTTCGCGCAACGTAATATCTCACCAGGTCTACTCCGTACTTTTCTGCAATTTTTTTCGAGTCGATCGTCCAATTTCTACTCTTGCTGAATTTCTTCCCTTCGTAATTCAGAAATTTATTCACCACAACATACTTAGGCAAACTATGACCACTTTTCATCCCCATCAACTCTCCAGGCCACATCAGTGTGTGGAAAACCAGGTTGTCCTGTCCCATGAAGTTGTAGATTACCGAGTCTTCGTTTTTCCACCAGTCTTCCCAGTCGGTAGACTGTCCATCTTGTCGATAAAATATGGTGTCTTCGTTACCTTCGGTCATCTTAGACCACTCCACAGCAGCTGAAAGGTAACCGATCACTGCTTCGAACCAAACATAGATCCTCTTTCCTTCGAAATTTTCGAGTTGTTTATCCTCTGAGAGTTTTTTGATATCCTCAATTGGCAATTCCATACTCCAGTCCATATCTCTCGTGATTGCTCGTTTCTGTAATCCTTCGCGAAGCCATCCATCAGCTTCTTTCCATACCCACTTTTTCCAGTCATCTTTGTGGCCGTCTAGATATGTTCTCAACTCGTCTTGGAGTTTTTGGAAATTTAGAAAATAATGCTCGGTATCTTTGAGAGTCACTTTAGAACCGGAAAGCTTACTGACTGGATTCAAGAGCTCTCCGTCTTTAAGCCAGCGACCGCAGTTTTCACACTGGTCGCTTCTCTGGTTTTCAGCGTTGCAGTGAGGACAAGTCCCCTCTACATATCGATCAGGCAGAAACTGTTTGTCATCAATTGCATAATACTGCTGCATAGTTCCCTTCTCGATGTAACCATTTTCCAGAAGCTTTAGAAATACTTGGTGAACTACTTTTTTGTGTTCTTCAGAAGTTGTTTTCGTATAGAGGTTGTAGCTCAGTTTATACTGCTTGAAGAGCTCCAGGTCTTTTTTGTGATAGATGTCGACCACTTCTTTCGGCGACAAGCCCTTTTTATCAGCTTCAACGGTGATCGGGGTCCCATAGCAATCTGATCCCGACACCATCAAAACGTCATTGCCTAGCAGTCTGTGACACCTAGCAATAATATCGGCAGGTAAAAGATATCCGCCCAAATGACCAACGTGAATGTCTCCGTTAACGTAAGGCCACGCTACTCCGATTAGGATTTTTTTTGACATAATAATTTTACTTTTGTAGACGATTATAACAGTAAAAGTGTTGGAGGCAACATACCGGCGGATTACAGTGATTAAAAATTAAGGATTATTAATCTAATTACCAACAGTATTTTCATTCGTGTTATACCATTCTAAAGCGCCTGCTCTAAGCCCTGTTAAATCAAAACCAAGCTCTCTTGTTATATGACTTTCAAACTCTCGGTACTCCTCTTGCCTTCTCGTCTTACCCTTATTCGGATTTTCTAAAAGCGCAAGTACCATATTTATTAGGACACTATTTGAAGGATTCTCTAAGTAGGAAACCACGTTCCAAAGTTTGTCCTGTCCATGCATTCTAAAAATATAGTAAAGCATAGCTGCATCACGCATCTCAAACTTGCCAGGATTAGAGATTTCTCCATCTTTGACATGACTATCAAAGAGTCTTCCCTCATAGTGATTTAATATATTACGGAACTTGTTTTCGGCTCCTTTAACTGCAGTAATACATGTTTCTACCATTGATGCCACTGCTTCTGCCACGCATGTAGGGGTTCTCGGATAATTATTAGTCTTAGTATCATGCAGTGCATGACCTAGCTCATGTGCGATCGTTCCTTGGTAGTAAGTTGGGTAGACGCCTTTTTCACCTCGCAATAGAATGACACGTTTATCCGGCCATCGATATTCGCCTCGCCAAGCCCTTTCTGGACCAAAGAAAATACCCATAGTATCTTTTAAATCTGCGTCTTTAGGTGAATTCATTAATTCAACAGCTCGCATTACAAAGCCCATCATGCCTGGACTAGAATTTCTGACCTCAACAAGACCTACGACTGGAGGCTCTTGAAAAATTTCGGCAATCCTCCGTTGAGTTTCTATAACAATTGAACTTACCCTCTCTTGTTCGAGAGGATTTCCTGCTACTACTAAAGTTTCCATATTTAGAATTGCTTAATCATTTCAACTAAGAATTTCCCTTGATTCCTGCATTTTTAAATCTCTTAATTTCTTAACTTCTCCCCAAATAAACCACCCCAACCTCAAAAATCGTAAGCAGTAAAATAGTGATTACTGCAGTATACCAAACCAGTGCGCCCATCAGGTGCAGACCTAAAAACATATACACAACAAAAAATATCAGAGCTCCTCTACGAAGTGCTATCAACACATCTGGCTGTTCAAAAAACTGCTTAAAAAAAAGTTTGTCTATAGTCAGGTGCAGAAAAACAATAAACGAGATCACCAAACCAGCCAGAGCAACCGACCAAGCAGTCAGAACTCGCAAATCCAGGAACTCCCATACCACACCTAAATCTACACTCTTAGCGATAATCTCTCGGAATTCAGCTTCTTCAGTGATTCCATACCTCTGGACAATATTCTCAAGACCTGTATTGTCAAACGGAGAATAGCTATAACTGATAAAAGTCAGTAAAACTGAGAAGAATACGGCAATAAGTAGAGAAATGAGGCTTTTTCTCATCTGTCTTTTTTCCTAATTTATCTCGAATAGCTGATCGTGGTACTCGAAGTACTTGCCTTGATCACCAGCACACCGAGCTGCATTTGCAGCGTCTCTTGCTCGAGTATGAATTTGTTCCAGTGGAAAATCTCGGAAAATGAATCTGGCTTTTCCGCTATCGACAAAATCAGATTTGATAGAGGGGTAAGTAAGACTGGCAAACTCTTGACAGTATGGACATTCATAATCGCTAAAAACCATCAAAACAATTTCACCATCTCCCTCGACAACCCCCTCTCCTTCAGAAAGATTTTTCATAACGACGTTTTCTTTGATATACGTTCTTTGTTCATCCATCACTTCTTTTACTGCATCCTCTAGATCTTGACCTGTCAACGCTCCTCCATCTTCAGCAGAATAATAATCTCTAACCGTCTTCTCTAGTTCTTTCATTCGTTTCTCTAGGTTGTCTAGCCAGAATGGAAAAGCTTCTTCAATTGTGGACGTTTCTAATTTATCAATTACAGTTTTTACATCATCATAGTTCAGACTCCCGACAAAAAAGCCTTTGAAGTTTTCAGTCTTACCTTTCCCAACAAACAAAGAAGGTGTCCCTTGTATTCCTAACTTTTCAGCTACGGTAACTTCTCTGTCGATCAAGTCCTCAAACTTGTTATCTGTGACACATTCCTCAAATTCACCTTTGTCTAAATCCAGACTTTCTGCGTATCTCACAAAACACTCTCCGTCTAATCTATTTTGTCCAGTACACTGGGATTCTACTGCTACGTCATCTCCCGCACTTCCTTTATCTAAACCAAGATCAAAATTTCCTTGTGACGCAAAGTAAATCGAAAGCGAAACGATAATACCCCCGACCAAAATACTGACAACTTTCATATAGATTTTTTTCTTCTCTCTTTTAGTTTTTGCCATTATTTGCTTGATAATTCTAACTAATATATCATAACTGTTGGTAATATTTCTTGAGCAGTAGTGCGTCCATCTCCAGAATAGGACTCTCACAAACGAGATAGCCACCGACATTTTTGTCTTTTATAGCAGTCAATAACTCTTGCCATCTAAAATCACCCGAACTAGTTTTCCCTTTTTGTTCAAGGATCTTAAAGTGACTTTTGAGCTCAGGCAAATCTATCCCCTGAGAGAGGTAATCCTCGAAATCTTGTAGGAAAGTCAGGTGATTTTTTTCACCTTTTTCCCCGTAGTTAATCGCTGATACGTGCATATGCATTTCTTTTAAAAATTCTTTTCCTAAACTCCTCTCTACAGTTTCGAAAATATTTACAAAATCTTCATAACCATTGAAGTTACCATTCGACCGCGCAAATTTGTGTGCAAAATCTATACAAAATCTCAGTTCAAAATCTGAGAAGTCTTTTGATAGTTGGATTAGTTCTTCAAGATCCCCAAACTGGCTTGGTTTTCCAGTAAGTTCTGGGGCGAGGAATATCTCCCTTTTGTTGATCGGATGATCAGAATATTTTTTATCTTGAAAAACATCGTAGATCTTTCCTATGGCTTTCCTAACTTTTTCGTATGTCTCTTTTGCAGACATTCCCTGATAAAAAGCAGGATGGAAAGTCACACTTTTCGCGCCTGCAAGTCCTCCGATGTAGATAGAATCTGTGATGTATTTTATACTCCCATATAATTTGCGATTATCTAGGGTAGCAAGATTCACATAATATGGACCATGAACAGTAAGAGCGATTTCTTCTTTTTCTCTTACTTTTTTTACTTCCACAGCACTCTCAGGAGACATGCGAACCCCATGAACAAATTCCATCTCCATCAAATCTAGGCCTAGTTCTTTGACTCTTGAGATACCTTGAACAGTTGAAGGTTTTTTGATGCTAAGAGGAACTCCGCCTACACCTATGTTTAATTTATTCATGGTTAATAATACCAGACTTAGTTCAACTGGTCGTCACGTATCAAAATATTTTGCTGTAGGGAGTCCATTTTTTGTAACCTCTCAACTCCAAGTTGCGGGGAAATCGGGGTATCATCAACTCTCTTTACAAGATCAACATTTTGTCCTGTGAGAGAAGTGTAAAATTGATAACCAACAAAGATTAGAACTTCAATAAATCCAATCAGTACCAAGATATACCAAGTTCGTTCACTCTGCAGCATTTTGGTAGTAATAATAGTTAAATTCGACAGAAAGTACAGTGTCTCCCCTATTCGAAGGTAAGTTCATAGAACGAACACTTCTTCCACTTAGAGAAATGCTTTCGACAGCCAAAACAGTTGGAAAACCTTCTATTCTTCTCAAGAATTCTCCAAGAGTATTCACTGATCCTTGTACGGTCAAAGTAACTGGAACCTGTTTGAGAAGAATTGCGTCTGGATTAATATTTCGGAAAATTGCTGGCACTGGTTCTCCAAAATCAGAAGCGATAACTGTATTTCCGGTAGTTTTCGAAAGTTCATTTACATTGGCCAATACATATTCGTCATTTCGTCCGCTAGGCAAAGATTGCTCTAGAAGTTGGATTTTATCTTGAGAAACTTCTTCTTCTGTTAGTAATTGTTTTAGAGCTTCTTCTTTCGTCGTTAATGCTTCAAGATATTCTCGTCTTACTCTGTTCTGTGCGATTTTGTCTGTAATCGACTTTGTTGCGGGAACCACAGCAAAGATCAACATTACTGCAACTGTGATCATCGTCAGGATAGCGATGAAGTAAGTCTTCCCTTGTTTAGTTTCTAGATATTCCTTAAGTTGTTGTGTGCTTGTTTTTCCTTGCATTAGAAAAGTACTTCTCCTTTTGTTGGTAAATTACTAATTTGTGTTTTCAATGTAAAACTATCTCCAAGTGGCCCTTGAGTTTCTACATTGAGAAGTTCAGTTTTTGAGAAAAATTGAGAGGTTTTGAATGAGGCTTCAATCCTAGCAATGCTTTCTGTATCGGCAAAACCTCTTACCACAACTTCGTTACCTGAGATTTGAGTAGAAAGGTCCTGAACAGTAGATGGTATTATCCTGGAAACTTCGTTATAGACATCGCTGTAGTAATCGGTCTCGAGATAAAGATTTTCATAAATACTCACTTTGTTTTGGATTTCTTTTAGTCGTCTTTCGCTGTCTTGGAGAACTAAGAGAACTTCTTCTCTACTTGCGATATCTTTGTTCAAATTTTTGAATTGAAGGTCGACAACTACCCGAATCCCAAAGCCCACAACGATAACCAACTCTACTAAAACCATGATTGCTCTAGCTGTAGTAGTGGTCCATTGATACACCTTAGTCCACATTGTCTGTGGCTCTATCTGACTTTTTAACAGGTTAAAACCTTTTTTTTGAACCATACGGGGCAGTTAATTAGAACAAAAATAGTATAACTAATTTCTAATCAAAAGTAAGCATTTTTAGCGTCTCATTATGTCTTCAACTAGTAGGAAATCTTCGCAATCACAGGAGAATTCCCCACACAGAAGTTTTTCGGTGTCATAAATCGCATCTATAGTCACCCGAGATCCTACATATGATGCGTTTGTGAACAAAGGATACGCTTCTCCACGATTTGGAGTAATGTATCTCAAAAGCAGGAAACTATCCCGAGGATTTATGAAACTTCCCTCAACATCAAGATACAAACCATTCATACAATGAGTTTTGCCTATCTCACTTCCTCTTACGACTTTTCCCCTTGCTTCAAATCTGTGAAGTTTGTATTGAAAAGTCCCGATCACATTAAAAGTTTCTTTAAACATTACGCTAGTTTCTATACTTTCTTCATCTGGCGGATATACTGTAAATACAAAGACATCTTTATCTTGAAGCATGTACGCTTTGATCAAAGTTTCTTCTGTAATGAGATTTCTTTCTCTTCTTCGAACAACTGTTTCTCCTGCAACATCAAAGTCTACTGCCCATTCAACCATAGTTGAAGGAGATCCGTTATTTTCTGTAGATCTTCTTATATCCAAAGTCCTAAGAAAATCTTCAATATAGCGATGATTACTCCGCTGAGTACTTATCCCTAGTTCACTTCCGTCCTCTGCAACAAATGCGACGCGATCTCCTCTAGGAGTATCGTGTTTAACTTCCCAAGTTGAGAGATGTTCGACTTTGAATATATAAAACCTCTCAATATAAGGGATCCACACCCTTGTCGCTTCCACGGGAGTAGGAGTTAGCCCAACTACTGGGGTTGCTGTAGGCTGCAAGTCAGGACGACTTGTATCAAAGAGGCTCCCGGAATTTAGTCGAGTTACTGCGATAAAAATTCCAGCACATAATACAACGAGTAGGACAATAACTACCAAGGCAAGAATTAGAACTGTTCTTCGGGCTTTTTGTATTGAAGGGTCATCCATTTGTGTATTTCGATCTATGATATTTTCGCATAAACAAAGAAAGATATAAATGCTGTTTCCGAGCTTCAGCGAATTATTCCTCTATTGTTTTCTGCTTCTCTAACTTCACGCTCATTCATCCCAAAATGGTGGGCAATCTCATGCCAAATAGTGTTTTTCACAATTTTTTTAGCCCTTTCTGAATTCCCTTCAGCTCTTTGCAAAATTGGGATTCTGAAAATTGTAATTCTGTCAGGCAAAACCATTGCATAATTATTTCCTCTTTTGGGAAGCGGAACTCCTTCATACAAACCAAACAAAGTCCATCCTCGGCGGAGATTTATTTTCTTTTGTTGTTCAAAACTAGGATAGTCGGCCGTGAAAATAGCTACATTATCAAGCTTTTCTTTAAATTCTTCTGGAATCAGCTCGACACTATCATCTACAATTTTCTGAAATTCTTCTGGATCCATTTATTAAATATTCTAACATGTGATCTCTACTATACTAAAAAGACAAAATCGCAAAAGATGTATTTTTGTTTTATACTTAGATATAACCTTTCATAAATCTGCCATGAAAAAATCAAATTTTTACATAATGCCACTCGCGATTTTAGGAATATTGCTTTTGCTTGCTGGCGTGTTATTCCTTTATAAATACATGTCTGTAAAATCTGTTAGTAACTTCGCAGAATGTGTGAATCAAGGTTACACTGTTTTAGAAACTTACCCCGAACAATGCAGAACCCCTGATGGAAAAGTGTTTACACAAGTAATCGAAGAGGAAGATTTTAATGAACCCCTTTCCGATGAAGTTACTATCCATAATCCTCAACCTGACCAATTTGTAAGCTCTCCCCTACTTGTGAATGGATATGTTCCCGGTCCATGGTTCTTCGAGGGATTCTTTCCTGTTGAGCTACATAATTCTACAGGAGAGGTTATAGCAACAGCACAAGGAACTGTTGCAGATGGTAGCGATTGGATGACTGAAGAATTCGTATATTTTGAAGCCACGCTTGAGTTTGATCAAGAAAACATAACCGAATCAGGAACAGTTGTATTAAGAAAATCTAACCCTTCAGGCTTACCAGAGAACGAAGATAGTGAAAGCGTATCAATAAAGTTCTCAACAGCAACAGCAAGCGGAGGATGTGTTATTACTGGTTGTAGTTCACACATTTGTGCGGAAGAAGATCAGGTAACGACCTGTGAATACCGTGAGGAATATGCTTGTTACCAAACCGCCAAGTGCGAAAGACAAAGTGATGGTGCGTGCGGATGGACAATGACTGATGAACTCCAGGCGTGTTTGGATACATAGAAGCAATATACAGATATGTTGACAACTGCGCTTAGTTGAGTGAAGGGCCGTGAAATCTAGTCATTTTTAGTTTATCTAACGTTAGACTAGAAACAAATGATCCTTCTATGGCAGTTTTCAGGGCTTCAATTTTATCTTTTGTAGCAGAGTCGACATCATAGTCAACTAGGATCATCTCTATTGACTCACTAATGTTTAATAATTGAAAGAACTGTTGGTAGAGTCCTCTTGCCCTATCTGATGCATTCCAGTCTATAAGAAAACTAGGGTTTATTAATAGCCTTTTCCTCCATAAAAGATCAAGCTCGTACAACAAGGTTTCCACTTTCGTGATAAAAAGCATTGCCAAATCAAATACCCCTATTCTGTTTATAGCATTTATATTCATCTCTTCTTCCCCGGTTGATTTAAGGTATTTCGCAAAGTCCAACCCTAAAAACATCATCAACCGAGGATCTCCCTTCTGTCTTGCTTTAACTGCCAGTTCATAAACATCCGTATAGTCAAATTTGTTTGATTTGAGTATTATAAATAATTCAGTTGGGATATTTGATTCGCTGAAACTTCGTGCGTAATTTCTAAACCCTTCCATTGACTCAATTGGCTGTGCCCCTGTAATAATAATTTTGTGTATTCTAAAAATATCGGGAACAACAGGAATGGATCTGATAAGTTCCGGGGCTATCTCCCCAATATCTCCTGGTAGAAAATCTCTTCGTGGTAAAGTATCCATGATCTGGGAATTGTATCACAAGATTGCAAAATTCTGTATTATCAACCATTGTTCACAATTCTAATGACATATCATCGGAAACAAAGCAACCAAATCTACCCTTAGAAATAGAGCGCCAAAAACAGCGGAAACGAACAAAGCTTTCTGTCACCTTGCTCAGGTGCTTTCAACCATCTCTTTTAATTTCGCCAGGGCCTTGTCCCAGCCTTCTTCCATTTCTTCAAGCATACTATCGTCAGCTCCAGCTTCGATATGAAGCAAAGTTCCACCGTCTTGCTCTGTGAATGTATATGTCTCCATCATTCCCGCATACATTTTCGCCCATTCGCTTTCTGTATCTTCTTCCCCTTTTTGCACCATCCCTTTCATTTCAAATGTTATTTTTTCATAAGGTTTCTTTTCTTTGATTACGGCTAACATACCAGAATCTGTGTCGTCTACAAACTTAATTTTACTTCCTTCGTTCCAGTCACTATCAGCTCGCGCTCCTTCATGAAAAGCAGAGGCCCAGCTCCGATAGCCCTCATCAGAAAGCATATTCTCCCATACTTTCTCTCTAGGAGCTTTGATAAAAATATCTCTAACAATTTTCTTCATCGTTAAACGATAATAAATATAGTTAGATTTTAACAGTTATTAAATGTAAAGGGGTATAAAATTTCCGACTAATTGGCGTTAGCAGTCCTCCTTTCGGCAGCCAGTGAAGCGCTTTCGACTTCACCCCGCCTTGGCGGGGCAAACTCAGCCACCTAATATAGAATACTAAACGGGACATACGGGTCTGGAACCCTATACCCTAGTCTAATTATATAAAAATGAGACAAATAAGAAACCTAAAAAAGGAGTATCGAATCCGTCTCGTTATATAATTACACTGAATCCACTGAGATAATCATACCTTTCATTACTATTTTCAACTAAATTCTGTAGTACCTTTTCTCCGGGTAATTTACTATGAAACTTTTGTTCAAAATATACTTTCATATACCTCATAATAAAACCATGGGTTACAACTAGAATGTCCTTACTTTCGAATCTTGTTAAAATGCCGTCAAAATCTTGGATTCTTTTGTAGATTGACTCCAGAGACTCAATGCCAGCCTGATTTTCACCTATTGCTTTATAAAATTTTCCCTCAAAGGTTGAAGACCTAGCTCTTTATACTCCTTTTCTGTAATTAGATTACTCACAGAGAACTTAATCTCATCAATTTCCTTGATCACCAAGTCGGAATCAGTTAGTTCTTTCACCTTCGCAATCAACTTTGCTGTATCTACAGCCCTGAGAGACGGACTGTGAAGAATAACATCATACCTTTCATCTAAATGGTGCGACTGGACTATAAGATCTATAGTGTGACTAGAAATATTTGGTTGAATTACCCCTCTTGCTAATTCATCAAGCTGCGTATAATTTAATTTATCATAGTTATCAAAAGGTTCTTCAAGTTGTGAGTGTCTAATAATCGTAACTTTACTCATTGCTTGTTAATTTTTTAAGTAAACGACCCGAAGGACTAAAACTCACCCGAGTTCCAGTCTTTAGTTTTCCAATCCTTACCGCTGAAATGGCTCCAATGCCAAGTTCTCTTGCTCTTTGTGCACCATGGGAAACGATGTCAGCATTCTCAAGTATCAATCCAGCAGCCATATTAATGTATGGATCATGTGTTAAATTAACCTGTTTAGCTGCCAAAATGACTGGGATGCCATTTTCTCGATACGAATTGATCAATTCTCTGAACGCAATATCTTCAAGATCAAATTCTTCCAAATTAATAATCACAGCATCAGTAATATCTTCCCCTTGAGCTATAAACTTACCGATCGCCTCGGAAAACTCTATTCCGTCATCTTCTGTTAAGTTAAAATCATCCACATCACTTAAAGTAAAGACTTTAGGTAAGTCTAGACTTTTATAGTGGGTGTACTCTTGAGACCTTGCTCTAATTAAATGGCGGTATTCATCAGGTTTTGCAGCGAACTCTTTAAGTTCCCTTGGAAATAAATGAAACACCTCATCTGAAGTGATACCTCGTCTCTGAGCCAATTCAATAATCCCTCTTCTGACTTCAGCGTAGCCTTTAGTAAAGTAATACTTAACAGTTTCTCTTAAAGCCATGTACATCTGAGAATTGTTGATGATTTTCTCTAACATATCTCTCTGACTCACTGGTAAATCTTCAAGTAAAGTGGTCTGATATGCTAATCTCTTTGCCCTTTGCTGCTCAAATTTAGAGGAATAATCTCCACTTTCTCTAATACCTCGGACATATTCTATAATACTATCGGGTTTATCAGAGAACCTAGGGTGTCTAATTTCTAACACCTCCCCACTGCTGTAATGTCCAATCAAGCTTTCTGCTAGAGTTACCGCCAGATCCTCATCTTCGGCTTGTGCTATAATGAGATTAACATCAGTTATTTTGCTCCCTTCAAGCCCTTGAGTTAATAGTGCTACAGATTCTCTAACTTTATCCTCACCATAACCATGAGTTCTTGATAGTTCAACCATAAGCCGTTGAGTATAATAAAAACCTAATCTAGCCGCCTTGACAAAGTCCACACATGCTCTAGTGCGTAAGTACTCTAAGTTGTCTTCAATAAAATTCAGTAAATCAGAGTCACTAGCTGATCGGGGATCAAATTCAGCTTGCCTAGAATAATACTGCCCCAAATCTACACCACGTTCAGTAGTAAAATACTCCAAGTACGTATCTGCCTCTCTGCCTAATCGTTTTGTAAATTCTAAATATCTTTGATAGTATTCCTCCCCGCGTTCAGGGAAAAGCTCTTCCAATTGATCTATAGTTGGATCTTGCAAATATAAACCCATTTCTGGGTATATACCCTTATCACGATCAACTCCAATATCGTCTAAATATCTATTTACTAAAGTTCGATAGAATTCTTGGCGGTCTTCAGGTATTCCATTAAAGAATGTACCTGCATCCCGTGCAATGCTCATATATGGTTTACCGCCAATATAGTGTGCAAAACCTATAGTTTCATCTCCCACAAGGTAACCAACATCTCTCCTCCCAATTTGAATTGCACCGGCAACATTATCAGAACCAGTAAAAATATATGCAAAAACACCAAAATCAGCTTCAGTAGGTGCAGGGAGGAGCTCACTGAAATTACTATCGCTAAAAACTGCGCCGTTAGTCTCCAACTCTTTAATCTCTTTATTCATAAGCCTTCTCGATCTATTCTGGGTTCTCTCCAATACATCCATAACTGTTACTTCAGTTTCAATTGGACCAATATCAGTTGTCAAAGTTCTTGCTTGCAAAATATATAAACTATCTGTATTAGAATCTAAAGCAAATTCTATATCCTGGTTTATTCCCGCAAAGTGGGAGTCTATTCGTCTGGCTATATCGGCAATTTCTGTCACTTTTTCGATAGCTATGGGCACATCATCCATGCCAGCAGAACTCGCAATGTGCCCTGTTTCATAATCTATAATTATCTCGGAGCCTGCTTTATCGCCGTCCACAAGAGCCTTGCCAAAATCATCTATATACTTAACTATAATTTGTCCCGTTTGCGATGAGGTATAGATTACTCCTGCGTATTTGGGTCGAATTAGCTGTTGTAGGACTATTCCTATTTTCACACTTTCGACATCTATATCATGCAGTGCTAGCACCTCTGCCACTTGTTGAGATCTACTCTGTTCATAAATCTCAACTATGCGTTTTAGAGCTAGCTCGTCTGGTGATTCAACTGTTATATAGTGGGTATCAAATATCCCTGCCATACTTAAATCAGATCCATCTTCAATATTAGCTGAACTTCTGACAGCAATCTCACCACCTAGGGAATCCCTAATTTTTGTAAATTCAGCTATAAAGTCAGCCGGAAGCTGGCCGGTTTCTAGATAATGTTCATGCACCCCCCTGTCTATATAAATACTCTTCGGTACTGGAAATCCTGCGTTCTGAAGTTCAGCCAAATTGGCCGCCTTGCCACCAAACTCTACAGTATTACCAGCAACTATATTTGCACTGGATTCAAAATATTGACTAAATTCAAAATTGCTCATTATATTCATATTTAGGAAATAAAGTGAGGATACTTGCTAAGATGAAGGTCACCAAAAACGGAAGTGGCTTATTAAAACGCTCCTAAAGAGATTTAACATCTTTAAATCCTCCTGATTTTATTTCCTTAGACCCCCTCGTAACTGTCGCTACTCCTACACCTAAGTTCTTAGCTATCTGATGTTGTGAGATGCCGGCTTTGAGCTGTTTTACAATTTCCAGTCTTTTTGGAAGCTCGTCTAACTCACTCGAGGTGAGAATGGACGATAAGAACGCCTCTATGTCATCTTCAGTCTCTAGACTATGCAAGAATTTAATGAATTTTTTTAACAGGGACTTATTCATATTGACATCATACTATACTAGTACGCTAGTGTCAAACTATTAAAGAAATTACCAGCACTTTTATCTTTCGATTAGTTGCTGGTAAATACAGCTTCAGTAGATTAATTTCGTAGATTTCATCAACCTACTATTGTTAACATACTGGATCTGTA
>CAZZFI010000002.1:0-35042 GCA_964653475.1 uncultured Candidatus Saccharibacteria bacterium
GAATATTAATCCTGCAGAGGTCCAGCAAGAGGGCTGGAAGGCGCGATGCTAGACAAGTTTAACAAGTAGGTATAGACTACAGGTTAATTGTGAGCAAAGTCATGAACAAAGCTGTATTAGTTCTCTTATGTGGGCTTCCTGGTTCGGGTAAAACTACTTTAGCAAAAAGACTTGAAGTTGAGCGTAATGGAGTTAGACTATGTGCTGATGAATGGATATACGATATTTTGGAAGACAAAAACGATATCCCTGAAATGGACAGACTCAGAAATCCTGTGGAAAAGTTGCTATGGATTCTTACCAAAAGACTACTAATTACCGGAGCTACTGTAATTTTAGAGAACGGGTTCTGGTCAAAATCAGAAAGAGAAGCTTACAGACAATCAGCGGAAAATCTAGGAGCAGAAGTTGAGTTACACTATTTAGAAGTAGAATTAGAAGAACTTAAAAACAGGTTGAGTAAAAGAAACTTACAAAATCTACCCGGAACATTTGAGATCCCTATGGAAAAGATAGAGGAGTGGTATGAGATGTTTGAGGCTCCTGACGAACGCGAGCTGAGTTTATACTCGAATTACAAACAGAGTAACTAGTTTGGTGTTACAGAGATCCGATAATTAAACCCATCACTGCAAATACAATTGTATTGTATCCTGCATTAATCAACCAAAGCTTGAATGATTTTCCTTCAAACATGTAATTTACTCCAAAAGCAAGACCAACCCAGCGAAACCCAGCAGCGAGTCCTGCTGTCAATCCAAACTTCCAGTCAGAAGAAGTTCCGATAAAAGCCGCGAGGTTAAAAGCCGTAATAACTTCAAGGATGAATGACCCAAGGAGCATCTTTCCTAGATTCGGAGTTTTTATATCCTCAGCCTTTTTTGAGTCCATCCCGATTTCCTTTTGCCATACTTTTGAAAATACTACCGTGTACCACAAAAAGCCTAGGAAAAATGCCGAAATACTTGCTAATAGGACGGCGAGATAGTTTATGTCCATAATGGAATAGTAACAAAATTATAATTGATTTTATTCCTCTAAATATCTCATGTCAAAGAAAACCTAGGATGTTCGGCTTATCTAATGTAGAATATTAAATACTTTCTATTTAATAATTCTTATAACAAAATCTATGAAAGGTGCTGGAAATCCAATCCCAAAAGTTAAAATAGATAAAGATCTTACTACCGAAAGACAAGCAGAATTACTCAAATCTCTGAAAGAAAGATTTGAACAAAATATGGAAAGACATAAAGACTTAAACTGGTCGAAGATTCAGGAAAAGCTAGAGAAAAATAGAGACAGACTAATATCTCTATTTGCAATGGAGGAAACAGGAGGAGAACCAGACGTTGTTGGGTATGATGAAAAGGCAGAAGAGTACATTTTTTATGATTGTTCTCCCGAAACACCTTCAGGGAGAGTGAACACATGTTATGACGGAAAGGGAGAGCAGGAGAGAAACAAAAAAGGAGTATTTCCAGCAGGAAATGCAGTAGATGCCGTAAAAGAAATGGGCATAGAACTCCTAACCGAGGAGGAGTATCGAGAGCTACAAGAACTTGGAGAATTTGACTTAAAAACATCGAGCTGGGTAAAAACTCCTGATGACATCAGGAAGCTTGGAGGTGCGGTTTTCTGCGATAGGCGTTACGATACAGTTTTTCTTTATCACAATAGCGCCCCATCATTTTACAGCAACAGAGGGTTTAGAGGGTTGTTGAGAGTATGAGGTTAATTATTTTCGTAATAACTTCTTCTTTCATAGAAAATTATAGCAAATATACGAATATTTCGATTGAATAGGAAAATAAATCAAAAGCTGGCTGTGGAGAAATTTATAAATGAAAACGACTCTCTGTTATAATAATTTATTAATTTAAGTTTATAATTATGGAATTAAGAAATAAAGTTGTTGTCATTACAGGATCATCAAGCGGAATCGGTAAGACCACAGCTATTAGATTTGCAAAAGAAGGTGCCAAGGTCGTAATCAACTACAATGTGAACGAATCGGGGGGAAATGAAGCTTTAAAAGAAGTTCAGAAATATTCGGAGGGATTGTTGGTTCAGGCAGACGTTTCGAATCCTAAAGATGTGGAAAGGTTGTTTTCAGAAGTTGAAAAAAAGTTTGGAACAGTTCATATTTTAATTAACAATGCTGCTATCCCGAACGACCAAGTGCCATATCTGGAAGCAAGTTATGAAGACATCGTGGAGTTAGTGAATACTGATTTAATTGGACCTATGATTTGTACACAGCACGCCATCAAATATATGCAAAAGCAAGGATTTGGCAAAATTTTAAATACAAGCTCAATCCGAGGTGCGGAGCATGGGGGGAGATCGGTCGTTTATGCTGCTTCAAAAGCCGGGATAAATAGCTTCAGTAAAACGCTCGCTAAAATGGTCGCCCCCGATATTCAGGTTAATGCGGTGGCTCCGGGATTTGTCAAAACCAGAAATTATGACAACATGACTAAAGAGTTGATGGATACCTTTCTTGACCAAACTTATCTGAAACGCTGGGTCAGTGAGGAGGAAATCGCCGACGCATTCATTTTCCTGGCTGAAAATGATGCTATGACTGGTCAGGTGATTTATGTTGATGCTGGGTTCACTCTAAAATAGGAATAAATAATCTAAATTTATTCTAATCTTATCCACCATGGATCAGAAAACGGCAGTTATCATCGGTGCAAACGGCGGAATAGGTTCAGCATTGATTGCCAATCTCGAAAAATCAGACTATGAGATAATACCGGTAGATTTGGAAGCAAGTATATCGTGTGATTTAACAGACTTTGATCAGATAAATCGAGCTGTTTCTGCAATAAAAAATAAAGCTGAGAAGATTGATCTTTTAGTAAATTCTGCAGGAGTTTCGCTATACAAAGACCTGGTTGATGCCACTGATCAGGATTTGCACAGAGCATTTATGGTAAATGTCATTGCTCCCGCGGTTTTTATCCGAGAACTATCTCCTTTGATGTCTCACGATGGATCTTTGGTACTAAATATCGGCTCAGGTATGGGGATAACGCCTACAAAGGGGAGAAGTTTATACTGTTCAAGCAAGTTTGCTTTGCGTGGTCTTTCGCTAAGCTTGTCAGAAGAATACAAAGACAGATATCCAAAATTTTGTCTAATCACACTCGGTAGTACCATGACTAGTTTCGGAACTATGACAGTGGAAGATAAAAAGAAAGCATCAGAAGAAGGTAAAGCTTATTTCCCGGTAGAATGGGTTGCAGATAAACTCTTGGAGATAATAAATGATGAGAATCGAGAATCAGAAATAACTCTTTTCCCCAGTGACCATGGTTTTGGAAGATGGGAAAAACCAGTTTAACATTATGAATAGATTATCAAGCTGGTTAAAACTTCTTGAAGATGTCTGGAAGGGTAAAAGTCCAGAAAGGGTTGTCGAACTTTGTGCAGACTCTTTTTCCTGGTACGAGACACCTTTTAGTGAAGCAATTATAACTCGAGAAACCTTAATTGAACAGTGGAACGATATTCTTTCCCAGGAAGATATTAGTTTGAATTTTGAAATTCTCGCCTATACAAACGGAACTGGGATCGTTCGCTGGAAAGCAAGCTTCAAAGATGCGAAATCTCTCGAGCAATATGTCTATGACGGGATTATGCAGATTACCCTTAATGATGAAGGTAAGTGTAAAAATTTCATTCAGTGGTTTAATAAAAAGGATATCTAGATAATATATTGGAATAAACAGTATAATGAAGGCGAACTATTCTAGCCTTTGCTTGAGAGTCTAAACAACTATTTAACAAAACCTGAGTATTATTTTTAAATTAATACTATGAAGAATGCACTTATCCTTCACGGAACAAATGGTAGTTCAAAAGATAATTGCTTCCCCTGGCTCGGTATGGAACTTGAAAAAGAGGGGTGGAAAGTATTGGTTCCCGATCTTCCAGGAGCAGACAAACCTAACATCTCGAGATACAACGAATTCTTGCTAGGCAAGAGTGACTGGGAGTTTAACGGTGAGAGCACACTAATCGGTCATTCGTCAGGTGCTGTTGCGATCTTGGGTCTGCTTGAGGCGTTACCCTCTAGTGTTCAAGTAGATACCTGTTATTTCGTCGGCGCTTTTAAAAATAATCTTGAATCGGATGCATTGGACGACCTCTATATTAAACCTTTTGATTTTAAATTAATAAAGAAGAAAGCAAAAAGGTTTGTATTTATTCATTCTGATAACGACCCCTACTGTCCTCTGGAACATGCAAAATATCTTTCTGAGAAGCTAGAGGGTGAACTGATAGTATTAGAAGGTCAGAAGCATTTTAGTGTAAGCACTTATGGGGATGAGTATCGAAAATTTCCGTTTTTGTTAGAAATGATTCAGAATATTAATTCGAAAGATTCTTAAATGAAAATCGAACGACCTCAATCAAAACAACCTATCCCTCCTCATGCAAAGCGGGTTTTTAAAGGTGTCATGTTTGATGTTTACCAGTGGGAACAGAAAATGTTTGATGGTACTACACAGATTTTTGAGAAGATTAAGCGACCAGATACGGTTATAACTTTTCCAGTGCTAGATAGCGGCAAAATTCTTCTAAATAGACAAGAGCAACCGGGAAAGAAAACTTTTATAGGAGGTTTTGGAGGAAGAGTTGAAGAGGGGGAAAACATAATGAAGGCGGCAGAAAGAGAACTTAGAGAAGAAAGTGGTTATGAAACCGATAATTTTACTTTATGGAAGTCTTTACAACCATTGAGCAAAGTCGAGTGGGCAGTGTTTGTCTTTGTAGCAAGTGGTCTAAAGAAAGTTAGTGATCTATCCCTTGACTCTGGAGAAAAGATTGAGATCTTGGAAGTGGACTTTGATGAATTTCTGGAAATTGCTCTAAGTCCAGATTTTAGCGAGGTTGAGATATATCGTGATGTAGTTGACGCCGTAATGGACGAGAAAAAGAAAGAGGATCTGAAGAAATTGTTTGGGGTTAACTAAGGAGCTTGCCCGTATTGGCAAACTTTACCCATCAGGGGGCAATCGCGACAAATCTCTGAAACGATTGTCATAAGATACTCACCTCCCAGTCGTGATTCAGTGATAATTTTGACCTTTTCTCCTCCGTCTAACTCACACCCTTTTGGTGTAGTTACATTAAACAGGTCAACGTTTATACGAACACCATTTTCAGTGTGTTCTACTGACTTGATAACGCGCTTTTGGTACATAAAGTCATTTTAACAGAAAAATATCGTTATTTTAAACTCAATAAGGTTCCGTAGATAGGATTTTTACCTCATAGGTTACCTCAGCTTTTACAAGCACAGTGTCTCCTACATGAGCTCCTAACACGGCTTGAGCAAATGGAGTATGCTTAGAAATGGACACAACTCCCTCCGGACCTTTTTCCCCAAAATCTGATATGAAATAAGCTCCTATAGTAGGCAGCTCTTCTGGGAAATGCACTTCGACATGAACAGTCGATCCTAACTGTACACCTTCCTCTTCAATTCCAATTTCAGGTGTCTCCTGCAATTTTAGATATATTAAATGTGGTAAGTAACTATGGTTTCTTCTTGATTTAGATAACGTCAGTTTGCAAAACCTTCACTTTTTTTGTTTATAATAATCTAATGCGGATTAAGGTCAAAGTAAAACCAAACTCAAAACATCGAGAAGAAGTTGTTCTTCAACACGATGGGATCTTGGTTATCTACACAAAGTCTCCCGCAATTGATAATAAAGCAAATATCTCAGCGATAAGGTTATTGGCGAATTACTTTGGGGTGAGCAAATCACAGGTTGAGTTAATCCAGGGAAACAAATCGAAGATTAAGATCTTTGAGATTGAGATGTGAATTAACTTTTTCGTTTTTTCTTCAACTTTGAAAGTTTCTCTAACTTCGGTTCAATCACAAGTCTGCAGTATAGTTGATCTTTATTACGATTAAAGTAGTTTATGTGATAATCTTCCGCCACATAGAAATCTCGATATTCTGAAATCTTCGTAACTATAGGAGCTTTAAATTCCTGTTTTTTATATATAGTCTTGATAAAATTCTCCGCTTCTTGTCTTTGATTTTCATCATGATAAAAAATCTCTGATCTATACTGAGTGCCAACATCATTACCCTGCCTGTTTAGTGTGGTTGGATCATGTGTCGCAAAAAAGACTTCAAGTAAATCTTGGTAACTTACTTTTTCGGGGTCAAACTCTATCCGGATTGCTTCGGCATGATGAGTTTCTCCAGTAGTTACTTGTTCATAGGTAGGGTTTGGAGTATTTCCACCAGAATAGCCAGGTGTGACTTTTATAACGCCATCTAGTCGTTGAAAAATTGCTTCTGTACACCAAAAACATCCTCCAGCGAAAGTTGCTAAGTCTGTAATATGAAGAAACTAATAGTTTATATATCTATTTTAACAAATTGAGCAAATTCTTGTGTTTAAGTTAATGTTGCACTAAGTTCAGTCAAAAATTTATCAATCGTCTCTTGTGTTACATGAGGCATAACAACAATGTGAGTGAATCCGTCTAATTTGTGTTTGGATACTTCATATTAAAAGAGAATAGCAGATAAACCATTTCTAGAACCTGAAATAGTGGTGTCTTTACAACCAATATACTGAACTGGTTGAGAAATCAAATCGACGTATTTCCTCTGTTTGTAATGTAACCCCAAGCCTTAGATGGTTTTATTTGATATAGTTCACAAAAAAAGTTGATGACTTCAAGTTCTTCTTCTCGTACGTTGATCGGATACTTATAGGACATATAGAGATCACCGATATTATTTATAGAGAGGTTATAAAATTCTGTGAGCACAGAGTAATCATAATCAAGGTTTGCCAGCTTGCAGACAAAACTTACTCGAAGGGATTTATATTTTGCCAACTTGAGTTCTAGGCTTGTTGAGTTTATAGTTCAACTATAACTACTAAAGAATCGGACTATATACTAAATTTTCCTAGAGTACGAACAACTGCTTTTAGATCGTAAGTAAAATCAGTCCGATAAAACTCAACAAACCACCTATGATTTTCTTCCTGAGATCTTTGTATTCTTTCAAAAATACAACTCCAAGTATGACGACTAATATAGTAGATATTTGTCCAATTGACGAAACGAGAGAAGCATTGTCTGCCAATACAAATGCGTTGTAGAAAGTTAATGCGGAAACGGTATAGAGAAAAGTAAAAATAAGAATTTTCCAGATTCGATTATTTCGGAAAAATTCTGAGAATTCTAATACGGTTTTAGGTTTACTAAGCAACAGTAGAGTTCCAGGCAACAAAAATCCTATTGTCATATATGGGACCAACTCAAATGAATTTAAAATATACTTGTCATTAGCATTCCCTAGCCCAAAAACAATAGCCGCCAACAGAACATAAAGTTCTCCTTTCCCGAACACAAAAATTTCCTTTATCGATTTGGTATTAATTAAGACGATACTTAACAAAATCAATATTGCTCCGATAAACTGTGTGGCGTTTAAACCCTCTTTCAGGAAAACAGAAGCCACGAAAATTGTTACGACTGTTCTCAGAGAAAAAAGAACAATGAATTTTGAAATATCTACATATTTCAGAGATTTAAAACTGAGATAAGCATTGGTAGCAAAGCAAACTCCCGACAACAGCATAAATACATAGAGTTTATTCTGGATGATCACTTCAATTGTCGGGAAAGATAGGTTTTGGGTCAATACTGCATAAACTAGCACCATGACTCCTGAAAGTAGTTGCGTGAAAGCGGAGTATGCGAGGGGGTTTTTGTCCTCGTCTCTCATCAGAACTCTTTGAAGCAAAGCAGCTCCAGAGTAAGTTATGATCGAAATAAAAAGTACGAACATCCAATTCATCTTATTTATGTTAAAAGATGGCTAATTATAGTTAATTATATGTAGTTTAGCTATAATTTACGAAATGATTAATACTATGCAAACCACGCTTCAGATTCCAACCAAAGACAATCATCTGATCCACGGGACATTAAATAGTGCTGTGAAAACTGACAAACTCATAATATTTGCTCACGGTCTTAGCGGAAACCAACATGAACATCAGTACTACAACGCACCAGGTTTCTTCAATCCCAAGGGGTACGACACTTTTCGGTTTGATTTTTATTCGCCTGCAGAGAAAGGTCGACAGATCAGCGAGTGTTCAATATCAGTCCATGTCGAAGACTTGGAGGAAGTCGTTTTGTATTTCCGTCACCAATATCCAAAGATTTATTTGATCGGTCACAGTATGGGATGTGCGGTTATCATGAATTCCGATACTACGAGTGTTGAGAAAATCATACATTGGGATCCTACTAAAGGCATGAAATCACTACAACAGAAAAACATTACTTTTGATGAAAATGGTGGCTTGTATATCCTACACTGGGGATTAGAGCTTCAGATGAATCGAGAGTTTATAAATGACTGGAAAGAGGCATCAGATCTTGGAAAGCAAGTTGAGAAACTTACTCCAAACAGCCATTTCGTGTTTGCTGGCAACTACAATATTTACCCTGCTTGGAAAGAATATCTTACAGATTATCCGATGGCAATCGTTCCAAATGCAACTCACCGATTTATCGAAGAAGGGACGTTGCAGAGACTTTATGAAGAGACGCTGAGGTTTCTTGAGTAAGTTGAATAAGAAATCTATATCACTATCGAATGTCCAAGAGTCCATAAACTTGCTAGAAAACCTTGGAGCATAACGCAACATATCAGGTAAGGAAGTTTGTAGTCTTTGTATTTTTCCAGATAAATTGCGAATATCCAATAAATTGGCAAAATAACTAAAACATATCTAGGAATTGAATTTATGTGAAATGGAAGGGGGCTGTTTAGCAGAGGGACCATAAAAAGCAGAATCGAAAATACAAAATAGTCTATCCTGATTTTTCTGAAACCTGATAAGATTACGAAAAATATGCCGACAGTGAAGATAGCGCCAAACTTTACAAGATAACTTTCTCTTAGAATAAAATGAGCGATGACAGTAACAGGGTTTGTCAGATGTCGTCCCCATGCTCCTTGTATGTCGAAAATAGCAAGCGGATTACCAGTTAAATGATAAATGTAGTATGCAAATACCACAATTCCAAACGGTATTGTGAGAAGTAAGATGGTTTTATAGTTGAAATTCTTGAAAAACTTTTTTGGGTTTAATTCTAATCCATTTTTGAACCAAAATTCGTAGAGAACGGGAATCAACACTAGAAATCCTACAGATCGAGTCATCGAAGTTAAAAAACCCAAAACAGAGGTAAAAACAATTCTATGTTGAGTGGAGTAGTAGAGAGTCATGGTCAGTAGCATGAAAAACAACGCCTCTGAAAGAAGTGCTGTGAAGAGAAATGCGGTGGGGAAGCAGATCAATAGTAGAGTCGAGCTGAAAGCTAGTTTTTTAGCACCATTTCTTCGAGACAAGAAGATCCTTTTAGATAACTTGTAGAAGTAAAGGATCCCGATTAGGGTAAAGGTGTTAGAGAGGAGAACCCCAACTATAACATATTCACCACCAAAAATATTACCAAAGAATTTTACTAACATAGGATACAGCGGGAAAAAAGCATAGTTTGCTTGTCCTTCCGCTATGGGAGTTGCACTGTAACCGTTTTGGATTATGTGCATGTACCAGCCGCCATCCCAATTGACAAACATATTGAATATGTCTCGCCAATCGGTAACTTGAGAAAACCGTCCTGCGATATATTGAGCAAATCCCATTATCATGAAAATTATCAATCTAGTGGAAAAAAACAATAAAAATAGAAGTCTGTATTCTTTGGAAAATAGTTTATTTAAAAACTTCCTCATTAGTAATCGCCAAGAAGGTTTATAGTAAGTTCGATCTATATTGGCAGAATTTTAACATCTATAGTTAATTGTTTCTATCGGAAGATTAGGTTAGACAGAGATACGTCATAATTAACATAAACTGTAAAATCTTTTCTGAACCTTTACAATATGGAAAACAATACTTGATCTAGAATCATTATACTTATAACATCCTCAAAAAATGTCTGCAGATAGAGGACTATATAAATTGTTAAGTTATTCTCATGAATAATAAAAACAGCAATAACCAAGGTCGTAACCAAAGTAATGACGGTAGATCAGGACAGAGACAAAATAGTTCAGACAACCAAAACAGCGGGAAGGAAAATGATTCAGGTAGAGATAATATGAATCAGAATAGTGGAAATAGGTCAGACAGATCGTAAGATAATACGAGGGGAATCATACCGGGGGAGAAATCCCCCGGTTTTTCATAAATCCTATTGTTTTCGCATAAACACTTGAGCATATGCTTTTTAAACCAGAAGTAATCCGAAATATACTGGCTTAATCTCGATTAAGCGTAATTACTTTTCCTATTTATTCTGAGTTAGAATGGATCCATATCTCATAGTATTGATTTTTTATAGATAAGGTAATTCCCCTTGAATTAATAGGGATACCAATAATATTTTACTGGGTTCTCTGTTTCACTTTCTATATAAGTATTGTGGGAAGAAGCTCTGGATGGTTATCTTCAGTCCGGTGAACGAAAGTATATGGGAGCATTTGAAGATCGCTTTCTATCCAGGGATAGTTTTTGCGATTATTCAAGTCTTAATTTTAAAAGATAGCCCTTCGAGCATTATTATAACTGAGATTATCTGCTTTTATGTTATGATTTTATTTATCTTGATTGCCGAAATGATATACCCGAAGATTCTAAAATGGAATATCTTAATATGAGATTTGGCAGTATTTTTCATCGCTATTACTTTAGGCTAGCATACTTCTTACTATCTGTTCATTAATACAAATGTTGGCCTACCCTTGTGGACAATACCATTAATTGTATTGGACAAGGCTTTGTTTTCACACTATTAAGTTTCAAGCCTATAAGGTTACCTTTGTATAGAGACTCGGTTGATGGGAAGTATGGGATAAAGTAAAGGGAAAGCAAGGTTGGGAGATAGTCGGCATGCGGATTATATTAATGGATAGAGATATAGCCTCTAATTATCATTAAAGATATTAACTTATTTTCTCGACAAGAAACACGGCAATTTCAAAGAATACCTACTTATAGTAGGTTGCATAACTTCAAATCATTCCTTGTTTGAAGTAATATATTGACATATTTAGAAATAACATATGTCGCGATCAAGGAGTCATATATTCAAAAGAGCATTAAGTATAGTTGTTGTTGTTGTAATTCTATTTTTTGTCTTTTACAGACTTACAGAAATCCCAAGTAGTTTATTCTGTGATGAGACTGAGTTTGCATTAGTGTCTAAACAATTAATAGAAGGCGATTACAGTAATTTTTATAATCCTTTTTATTACAAACATTTCTCATACGTTTTACCCACCCTAGTAATCTATCTCAAAGCTCCGTTCATATTTGTTTTTGGATTAACTGAATTTGCTGTACGATTCGGGAGTTCTTTCTATACGGTTTTGAGTATTTTTATCTGGTACTTCATATACAAAGAACTGGGCTGGAAAAATAAGCTGATGAGTTTGCTAATCCTTACTTTGTTCCCTATATTTTTACATCAAATGAGGCTCGGTTTCGGGATGGCTGAAACATATGCGGTCTGGTCGTTGTCAATATTTTTTATGATCAGGATGAGGAAAAACCCTACCTACTTTAGGCAAATGTTAGTAGCTTTTTTAGTAGGGTTCTGTTTTTTTGGTCAAACTTCTTCAATCTTTATCACTATCCCGGTTTTTGTTGCTTTCCTTTTCACCTCGTATCTTATTGAGGATATAAGTAGGAAACTTTCTTTAAAGACTATCCTAAAGAGGTATGTAGCATTCGTTGCAACATTGTTGCTTGTTATTAGCCCTGTTTTTATCCAGATGAAATTTTACCCAGGGTACTTTGAAAGGCTTGAGCAAAAGAATGTGCAAAACATTGACTTAACTCTAGGAGAACACTTCTATAGGGTATCAGAAAATATTCCTAAATACTTTGATCCTGAATACCTCTTTATTAAGGGTGAATATGAAATTCCTAATGCCTTCATATCAAGACACTCATTAACAGGCATGGGTGTTTTAAATCCTATAATAATAGCCTTGGTTCTAATTGGTTTGGTAGGGTTATTTCTGCAAAATTATGAGCAAAAGTATTTTGTCGTAAGCATGATCGCCTTACTTTTCTATCCATTACCTGACCTTCTCACTACGAAAATAGACCAAGCGCCGTATACATATTCCGCAACTATGATACTCATAGTTTTACCATTCATTATTGGATATTCTTTGAATGTTATTAATTCTCTGAAATCTCAATCTGTGAAAATAGCTCTTTTGGGAGGAATTGGGATCTATATGTTATTTTATGGTTATTTATTGTTCACCAAATTAGAAGTCTATCCTATGAAATCTGCTGATTATTGGGGTTTTCAGGAGGGGATGAAACAGCTGGTTGAAGTATCAGCGGAAAAGCAAGGTATGTATGACGAAATTCTGATAACCGATTTCTTCAATTCTCCTCAATCTTTACTTTCATTTTATAATGATGGCGAAAAATGTGAAATTTGTAGCATAGGAGGTGTCACTTCGCACGATCCGGAATTGAAACAGTTATTCTTTATTCGTAAGGCTGAACTAGAACAAATAGTAGAAGTAATGACGGATTATCAAGTACGGGTGGTCGAAGAAGTTCCAATCGCAAATGGAGAGATTGAGTATTTAGGATTTGAGATAACTGAAAAAGAATAAGCCTGACCCCTAGTCTTGTCTATAGTGATGAGGAAGTTTCATCGATGGCTCACAATGCGAAAATTTTGCATGATTGAAAAGTGCTTTAAAGTAGAATTACCGTCGAGTTACCTTTTTAATGAGCCTATTGTACGTTTCCCCTTTGTAAAGTTTTAAATAAGACAAAGTACCTAAAAAAATATTAGTAATGATTAAAGAGATTATGATAATAACCATGCGAACTTTCTTGGGACTTTCAGTTTGTGATGAGCTCACAATCTGATCGCCGAAAACATCTTGAGATATTACCATTGTAGGGGTATTGGTAACAGTAGGCTCAGGTAATGGTGTAGGAGTAGAAGTAGAAGTTGGAGACATTGTAATTGTGGGGGTAGGGGATGGTTTTTTTGTGATAATGGCAGTAGGCTTGGATGTTGGGGTCGAGGTAGGAGAGACAGTTAATTTTTGTTGTGGTACTGTTTGACATGCATATGATGACCCTAGTGGTGTTAGGGGGGCAGATTTGTCGACAACTCTGATGTTCATTATATCCAGTCCACTAGTAAATCCAATACTTCTAGCTGTCTGCCACCATAAATCTAGAGCTCTCTTTTTTCCTTGATATCCATAACCTCCTGTACCGACATCGAGTTTTTCTGCTATAAGACATCTCCCTTTATATTTAATTTCGACACGTGTGCCACCAGGAAGCCCTCCTAAGGCTGACCAGTCTGGTTTCCCAGAGTCCGGATTATTGCTTAATTCGGCAAAACTAACTCTATTATGCAATGGAACTCCACCGTAATAACCTATGCCGTTATCATCATCACATTTATCCCCAAGTCGTGCATTTAGAGATTCGGCTGTGAACTCTCCATTTCTAATGCGAGTACACTGGTTATCGTTATCAATAACCCAACCATTATCATAATGCCCACCGTAGTATGTAGTAGCCACGTCTACTCCTTCAGGGCTATAGACATTTGCGTGTACCATCTTGGGGGAGAAGTTAGATAATAAGAGTATTGAAATAGCAGTAGCTACTGAGAAGAGGATTTGTTTAGGCAGTAATTTTTTCATAACTTAGCTATCATATCACATCTCTAATGCAACATGAGCAGTTCGCTTTATGTGGTTCCAACCTTGTTGAGTCCCTTTGACTGCACGTATGGCCGATATATAAGTTGCGTAGCTCAAAAAGAATTTATAACCAGTTAGGAAAAAAGGTAGAATTATTAATAATTTCAGCTTATTAAAGAAGCCGTGTTTCTGGAATATTATCACATATAGACATAAGGCCAATTCCACAATAATAAATATCATCGCAAGTAAACTTAAGAACTCCTGGTCTATATAAGAAACATTTGTGAATATAGGTAACGGGTGGTTATAGAACCTTGAAACAGAGAGGTATAGAGAGAATAGAAATAGAAATGGATACAAAATGGTCATAGCAATATCAATGTAAAATAGCGGTAATCCTACAAAGCCGAGAGTACTATAATGTGGATTAAATACACCTTTTCTATGTTTATATAAAGCTTGCATGTTTCCAAGCTGCCAGCGTGTTCTTTGGCGGAACAAATTTCTAAAATTCTCCGGTACTTCAGTTTTTGCCCTGGCTTCCGAATTGAAACGAACCTTTTTCCCAATACTGACAATTCTCATGGTTGCGTCTGCATCTTCCGCTAGAGTATCGTGAATGAAACCACCTGACTTTATCAGAGCATCTCTTTTCCACATCCCAACTGCGCCTGGTACTACAGTTATAGTATTTATCACATCTTGTGCAGGTTTAATAAATTGTTGTGAGATGCCGTACTCTATTGTTTGTGAAAGAGTAATTAAATTACGTTGATTTCCAACTAAGATATGTCCAGCAATGGCTCCGACATTATCATCTGTAATTAATATATTGTTAGCAAAATTATGAAGTGCCTTCTTTTCAAAAACCGTGTCGGCGTCACAAAAGACAATCCATTTTGTTCGAACCTCCTTAATTGATCGCTGAAGAGCTTTAGCTTTCCCCATGTTCGTGCTGTTAATTAACTTTATGTTCTTATGCGTGCTACTCATTTCTTTTACTATCTCTGCTGTCCTGTCGGTAGAACCATCATTAACTACTACAATTTTTAATTTAGGATAATTACATGCTAGGAGTGAATCTATAGTCTTTTTTATGACTAGTTCTTCGTTATAACACGCAATTATTACAGCTAAAGGGGGGTATCGGAGTTGTTTTTGATTGATATGAGATAAGAAATATACTTTTAGCACCATTTTAAACTTGTATGTAAATGCACCAATTATTAACCAAGTACTTCTCAAAATGGCTAGTAGAAGAGAGAAAGTATTTATCATGAGAATTAAAGTAAACAACTTTTGTCTGCCATAAAGAGCACGATAAACAGTTGTTGTTGCAGGTATTGCATTAGCTCTAAACTCAGTGTTTTTATCCAACTCGTCTACGCGTACTATTTGGATATCTTTTTTTTGCAAATATTCAATAATCTGAGGAAGTGCTTCGAGAGTATTATCAATCTTTTCGCTTGTATCATGAAATAATATTTGACTATAGTTCCCTTGCGAATTCTCGATAGCCTCGACTACTTTCTGTACACTTTCCTCTGGCGAATCAACTAGCCAATCTTTTGAGTCTATGTCGTATTCGCTTGCACGAAGGTTTAAATCTTTCAAATAGTTCAGATACTCAATTGATTCGTCTGTATCGATAACGGATAGATTACTATATGGTTTCCTGAAATATTGGGGTTTTATTCCTGTAACAGTTTCTATAGCGTTATTGGTAGCCTGTATTTCTTGTATTTGGCTTTGTTGGTCAATCTGGCTGAATATAGGGTGTGTGTGTGAATGATTCTCGATTTCGTGTCCTTTGTCAATTATCGCTTTTGTCACCTCTGGGTATGCAAGTACGTTTTTTCCTAAGACAAAGAAAGTCCCCTTAACACCATAGCTATCTAATATATCAAGAACCTTTTTGGTGGTTTCTGGATGGGGTCCATCATCAAACGTTAAAGCAATCTTATTGGAAATATGACCGGTTTTCTCAACGACAGCGGGTTTGTCCTGTGAAATAATCTGACTTTGGGTAATGAAAAGTTGGTCATCAAGCTGGATATACCTATCACCAGGCTCTGCTTTGTGATCAATCGAATATACTTCGCCTTCTCCGGTTGTTTCGATATCTAGTGATGAACGATAGTTCTCTGATAACAGGATTCTGTTTCTAGTATCGTTAAATGGGTCTTCTAGTAAATACCAAGTAGTAAACTCTTCAAATCCTGGATCAGTAATAGAAAACTTATAATTCGTATTTTCGATAAAGAAGCCACCATTTTTGAGATATCGAAGATAGTTGTATGAGGTAATTGCATCAGTTGTATTGTATTGAAAATTACCGTTATTTGTTTTAACGGGTTCAATGTCCCTGGAGGTTATCTTCACTTTATCAAAAAATTGTGAAGCATTATGATAATCGATACTACTTAGGTAACCTTCTACTACACTAATATCTTTTTGAGTAGATATTGTAGGAACCTCCAAGTACACATTGCTGGGTTGTATATTTGAATATTTTAAAAGAATATTGAGTTGTTCTAGATAAGTATTCTGTTTATCATTTTTAAAATATATATTATCGACTTTTTTTATTATCGAAGAGTTATAGTCATTGAGATATATAGGTGAAATAAGAATTCCAACATTTATATCAGACTCTTCCAGTAATAATTTCGCATCTTCAAACCACCTCTCAAAATTTAATAATTCATCAGAAGAGGATATCTTGGTATTGTCAAAATCAATATAGATGTCGTCAAAATCGTTTTCTAATAAATCGTTTCTAATCCTTAGAACTTCAGCAATAGTAACGCTTTCTACATAAGAGACTACTGTTTTGTCAGTTGAACTATTTGTTGTTCTTATTATATTCCTCTCTGTAGGTGGTGCAGAAAAATTAATTCCGCTCAAAATAGCGATTTTCTTACGTTCACCTGGTCTATCTTTTTCTAAGAAGGAAATATCGTTAAGTAGGTTTTGATACTCAATTGGAGTGGAGACTTTCTCTTCACTGACTAGATATCTAGGAATAAAGATGCTGTATGATGATTCTATTCTGTCGTTTATTACTGAGAATGCACGTGGATGATTCTCGGTATATACCAGTGAAACATTACTGTTTGTAGTTATTATTTCACTGTGAGGGCTTTGAATAGTATTTATTTGGGTTGCTTTATGAGAATAAACAAAAATAAAAATAAACAAGGCAAGAAATATGCTAATAAAGACAGGAGAAAGAATATTAAAAAATATTCTACGTTTACCTGACTTATCAAAAAATATTGGTTGTATATTAACTGACTTCTTCAAGCTTTAGATGGATAAAGTGATAAAACCATGGTCGAGACCAGATAATTATAAAAGAGTTTATGATGCTTGTATTTTATAGCACAGAGCGTCTAAAAGCAATGGGGGAGGGGTTTGCGAATAATTTATTGTTGATCAAACTTAATTAGTATATATCTAGAGTAACCTCAGAATTGTTTGTGACTTTGATTACAAGAAGTGGGGATTACTTTGTTGTAAAAATATCATAATGAGATGTATTCGACATGCTCAGACCAAAGTTTGCCTTGTTTAATATTAGCATGGAACAATTCAAAATCTTCTTCCAAACTTAGGCATTACTTCCTTAATATTATAAATCAAGCGTTAACAACAGTATATTTTACCCTTATATATATTCTCAAATATCTCACCTGTATCCCTTGCCACTCTAGTATGGGGATGTTTCCGCGAGCTCGAAAGTTGTGTTAGGGCTAGTGAGAAGTGACTTAAGTAATTCTGAGGTCTGTGGTTGGACTCATCCTTAAACGTAAGAATCGACTTCAAATATAATATAAAAACCTTCAGAATTTGTTAGGTTCACGAAACTTTGCGTTGAATGTATTATCTATTTCTTCTGCAAAATGTGTTTATAATAAACAGCAACTCCTTGCTCAATAAGTTCAGGCATCAAATATCCTGATATAGCGTTTCTTACAAACATATCAGGCAATATCTTGGTCAATAATTTGCCAAATACACCAAGTTTTATAAATGCCTTTGCTAATTTTTCAAAACGCTTCATTGTAGGTAGTACCTTACTGGAAAGATTCGTTTCTTCAATAATCATAAAACCATTTTTTTTAATTATCGTTTGGAAGTCGGGTAGGTATTGAAAATCCTTAACAGCCATGCCAGTAGCTGTAAGTTTTCTTGCTTCTTCTTCTGCTTCATCGAGGTTGGCAGGGTTCTTCCCATAATATCCGTCAAAAATAATAAAATACCCATCGGGTTTTAATACTCTTTTGACTTCTGATATTACTTTACTAACGTCATTGGCGTGGCATAGTGCTTCAATGATAAATACCAAATTAAAACTCGAATCATAGAACTTTTTTAAGTCGTGGTAATCGCCAAAATCAAACTTTGTATTATTTAGTTTATAGAATTCCTTTTTAGGCCTAGTTGAATAATCGAGGGCAGTAAAATCGACGTTGATATATTGTTCAGCAAGATAGGTAGTATTTGCACCCTGTCCGCTGGCAAGTTCAAGAACCGAAAATCCATTTCTATTTCGAATATATTCACCAATTTGTATCAAAGGTTTCAATAAATCATCACTTCTATAGTGACCATTATCGCTTAACCCCATATGCAAGAATCCTTGTCTATTATGGAATAGTCTGTATGCAATTTTATTGGTCTGATAATAATCTCGAACGACTTTTCCGCTGTTTGTTTCGGTTAAATATCTATCAGTATCAAGAACAGTTTTCAAAGTATTAAGTTTTTCTGTTAGTTTTGTGTTAATTGCAATAATTCTAGTGAATCAAGTATATGTGACTGAACCACAAATATCAATGAAAGTATGATTACGATCAAGAGTTACAATGAAAAGTAATACGAAACCAAAAGTAAAGTTATAGCGATTGCTTTGAGAATGCAGATCATTTTAGCATTCCGGACATAACTGTGAACGACAATAAATCAAACAGAATCGGGTTCGTGGATCTTTGGAGGGTATGAGCAATTGAACTTCTTATGGGGGCAATTGTTGGATGCTTTATTGAACTTTATCAATATCCACTAGCCTTTATTAATGGAATCTGCCGAAGGAATTTCAAGTAGAATGTGGAGAGCTGCTATGAAAAAGCTACTAGAGATGCTAATGGTACTACCAGGAAATTTATGTCCATTTTGTAAAGATATTAAATAATCATCTGATTTTAAGTTTGTGGTGGGAAATTCTCGAAATTACTTGATTCCTTTTATAAAAGGATTATAGTTATATTATTAATACTTATTATTCACCCCATGCAAGATAAGTTTAGAAAATTACGCAAGTTTAATTTATTTATGTCGCTGCTACATTTCCTTCAAGCTGTTGCGGTATTTATTTTGAGTGACGCAGAAAAGGGAGTTGTGCCAATTACAGTAAATTTCTTAAAGTTTGACATAGATGTACAAAAACTTCTTCCTGCAACTGAACAAATAACAGAAGTGAATTTAGCTTGGTTTGTGATCATGTTCTTCATGATGAGCTCTCTAGCGCATTTATTCATAGCGACTAGCTATAGAAAAACTTATGAAGATAACCTTCAAAAAGGAATTAATAAAGTGAGATGGTTCGAATACGCTTTGAGTGCGAGTGTAATGATGATTGCAATAAGTTTGCTCTCAGGTATCTATGATTTATCTAGTTTAATTATGATATTCACACTAGATGCATTGATGAACTTACTAGGACTTGCAATGGAAGTTCATAACCCGGACAAAAATAAAGTGAATTGGCTAACCTACATCCTTGGCTGTATCGCAGGAATAGTTCCATGGTTAGTTTTTGGTATCTATGTTTTTGCAGCTAGAGAATATGGTGGTGGCGATATTCCGGATTTTGTTTATTGGATTTATGTTAGTATTTTCATCTTCTTCAATAGTTTTGCAGTAAATATGTATTTACAATACAAACGGGTGGGGAAATGGTCAGATTATCTTTATGGAGAAAAAGTTTATATGATTTTGAGCTTAGTAGCAAAATCCTTGCTTGCTTGGCAAGTATTTGGAGGTACACTAAGACCCTGATATCAATTATTTAATTAGATTAATCAATAAGTAAAGGAGCTTTGTTATAATCCCTCTATACATATTATTATATTAGTATGAAAAATAAGAGAATAATTATTGTTATGTTATTTATCCTTTTACTTGTCATATTGGGTTTTGTTTTTTTTCTATTTAATCAGAATGTGTCAACCGGAGATTCAGATAATAAGATGGACGAAAATGTTCCTTCTGCTACAGAGCGTCCAGATTTATTTGGTGAAGATTTGGATGAAAATAAACACGATCTGAAACTCACCATAATTAGTCCAGAAGAAGAAACTTTCATCCCGAGACAAGCTAGATATTATAATGCTTTAGCAGAAGGTAATTACAAGTGGTCAAATCAAGTAAAGTGTAAATGGGAGTTCTATTTGAATCAAAATAACGAAGAGGCACTTTACGAAACCATGGATAATTCTGGTATTTTATCAGGAGAGACTAAAGAGGTTTGTGGATTCACACCCACTTTCATTGAAGATGTGGGTGTCTTAAGAGTCAAACTGTCTATGACGGTTTATAATGCGGTGGATGATAATTTAGAAACAGTCACGGCAGAGAGAATATACACTGTAAAGTAATTGAGTGTGTGAAACTTGAAGGTTCTGTTTTACAAAGGGATAAAAACGTAAAATATGTTCAAATTTCCCAGCGTTTGGATTTTTTAGTATCGGGATTGCCTGGATCTGGCAAAACACTTTAGCAAAGGATATAACAACTAAGCGAAATGCAGTACGTCTATGTGCGGATTAATGGATTTGCGAATTTGAGGATAAATCGGATATAAAAGTTTGGAACAATACAAATCGAGGACAATTATATTGGCGGGAGCTTTTTAGAATCAATATAAGTAGTTTAGTTATTTATACAAGTATCTTCGCGCTATAATCTGCAATAAACTTTGCTGTTTTCCAATCTTTTCTAAAGGAATTGTTAGTAGTTGCATCAGAAGCAATATGCAGTTCATAACACAGCAACCTTTTTCCAAGATTTACTGTATTGGAATTGCTATCTGATTTAAGGTCATCAATTAATTGTTGTGCTAAATTTATATCTGTGTCCAAGTCCATTAAGGGTTGCTAGATGAAAGTGATTATTTGATGCAGATTTTTAATGGGGTGACTGGCCGGATAATGTTTGAACATTTTTTCACAGAATTTCCAAATTATTTCATCTGAATGTAAAATTGTATCTATAACTTTATATTTGAGATCCATGTCAGAGGCAGAACATGTGCAAGTAAAAGTATCCGTTTTAGGTTTTCTGTCTGACGGAAACAAGATTTTATTCCAAAGAAGGTATAACACTGGTTGGGAAGATGGAAAGTACACGATCCCCTCGGGACGAATACATGAAGGTGAGTTACCCATAGCTGCTATGATTCGTGAGCTTGAAGAAGAAATTGGGGTAACTGCTAAACCTAAAGATGTTGAATTTGTATACTTCGACTATGTTCAAGATAAATATGTGAATATTTTCTTCAGAATTAATGCCTGGGAAGGCACACCTAAAATTATGGAGCATGATAAGTGTGATGAATTGAAGTGGATCGATTTAAATGATCTACCAGATAACCTAGTTGGTCGTGGGAAACAAATATTAGAAGACATACAGAAGGGCGTGAAATACGCTGAGTATGACGACTTCTAACCACTCATAAGACATCGAGGATTACACAGGATGAATATGACAAAAAACGAAAAGAGTGGACCTCCAAGAAACATGAAATAGAGTCTCGATTAAGTAGGATAAATAAAGCAGATGAAGAGTACTATATTACACCCTCCTACTTGCTTGAGCTAGCTTCAAGAAGTTATGAATTATTTATAGGTTCTGAACCTGAACAAAAAAGGCAGCTTATCACATTGACACTTCAGAACCTGAGCAAAAAAGGCAACTTATCACATTGACACTTCAGAACCTTGATATAAAAGATGGATTACTAAGCTATGAGTGGGTTAAAACCTTTGATAGTGTGTTCGTTCCGCTAAGGGTCACAACTGGGGTCAATGGTTGGATGCCGTTTGGAACTCCGTATTTATACGGTATCGTAAGGTTAGTAATTAGCATGTATAATTATATCGAGAAATTTTCAGGTGTAGAAATGGATAATAAACCAAAATCAGTAGCGATATTAATAATTAATAAAAAAGGAGAAGTGTTGCAAATGCTGAGGGATGATAAGCCTACAATCCAGTATCCAAATACCTGGGTAAGCATAGGCGGACAAGTGGAAGCAGGAGAGTCCTTTGAAGAAGCAATAGTCCGTGAAGTATATGAAGAGCTCGAAATTCAGCTTGATTCGTTTGATTTATTCAAAATCTACGAGTGGCCTGAAAAAACAGAAGCGATTTTTATCGCACATTCAGATCTTGATCCTAGTTCGATCAATTTACATGAAGGTCAAAAGATTGAGTTTTTTTCAGAGGAAGAGTTACGCAAGTTGAAATTTGGATTTCATGACGAGGAAATTTTGAATGATTACTTTAGTCAACAAGATAAGTAGCCAGAATTCCAGGTATAAATATAAACTTTACTCTCATACTAAGAATCACACTGTGTCGTACAAACTAAAAATGAGATTTTGCGAAATTTAGGTACAAACGTTGTAACAACAAACCTTAAAATCGATTTTAGTAATAATCCTAGAAATCACAAACTTCTACTACAGCAAATAAGCTCTCGATAAAATGTAAATTACATGTGACTAGTCCCCTTATTCCCCAGATTTCATTAATACTAAGTTGTGGGCAACTTCTCGCATTTGATCAACAGTAAAAGGGGTATAATATCCGATCTCCCTTATCCACGAAAATTCACCGAGATATTTGGGAAGATGGCCTACCACTTCACTATCATCATCCATCGCCTGTTTTGCCCTATCTATTTTTACTCCAGCTTCCGAAAAAGACATGCCTTGTTCATTTATAATTCTAACAATAAAAAGATAGTCCCTATACCTTTTATTCCTTTGACCCAATAAGGTTTTCAATAAAACCTCTGATTCTTCAGTACCAAGGGCTTTTTCAAGTAATTTTCTTGCCCCCATTAATTCCCATGTTTTAGCAATTCCTTCCACAACTATTCCCTCTGCACCTTCTGATATACCAGAGGTTGATAAATCAGACTTTATTTCGTCGGATACAAACTTTTGGAAGATTTCAATTCTCCTGTTTCGTTCATATAACTTCTCCTCTTTCAAAGAAGGTTCTTGTATAGAATTTCTCTCTGATCTGCTGTAAGAAACTGAATATAAGTAATTTTCAAATAAATGCCCAAACTCATGAAATACAACCATTATAAGAGCCACATCTCTAAATTGTTCGTCATCAATGTCTAATCCGCTTCGAATTCGGGCATCTTCTAGTTCCACAAAAAAACCCTCAACGCTTTGTTGAGTAATATGAAATTGTGGTCTCCATTCAAAACTTAATCCATCTGTATAGAAATTCGATACTCCTTTCTTACTTACAGTAAGGGTATTGGCATTCACAGATCTTTCCTGCATATCATTTATGGCATCCAAAGACAGTATTTCCTCCTTTAATGCAGTATCAACGGCTTCATAGAATGACTGTTGGACTCTGAGCATGAATCTTTTCTTATCATATTTGAGGGTAGTGTCACCCTCTTCTATATTCCTGCTCAAGGGATAACCAATTTATTGCAAATCTAATTCCACTTGCCTTTCATCCACTCCTAATAGTAATCCAGCCACTGCATTAGTCCTACAACTTGCAAATTCCCGTGTATTATATTCTGCATACACATCTCCCGCTAAAGGTAACTGATTTTTAATTTTTTGTTCCTGCTCATTGTCAACCATATACGAAATTCAATTGGTTACATTTCTGACTCCTTAAATATTAATCACAATTCTAACTAAAAACAATATCGAGTAGAACCCTAAGCGAAAAGAAAAGTTAAAGTTTGAAAGGATTAAAAGTACTGGGGTGGCAAATGGGACTCGAACCCACGACCTCCTCTTCCACAGAGAGGCGCTCTAACCAACTGAGCTATTGCCACCATTCTGTGCTCGTTTCGTTCACAACGAAAATATGGTATTCCGCAATATTCTCTCGCTACGAATGCCAAGCAACGCTATATTATACCTTGTCTTATAAGAAATTCCTTCATTGAACTGCGGATTTTTAGTATTTTTTAAATACTTTGCCTTTTTATATCTAGTAAAATTCCCCTCCTTGAATGTTTAAAAATAACCTCCTTCCAACCGAGGATTATCCAGCGTCAAACTCCATTGCAACCTTTATCAATTCTTTTAAGGCAGCATGGTCGATCTTCTCGCCCTCTCGCAAATCAATACTTCGGTGATTTTTGGAGTCAAAGCCGGCGTTGAACAGTTTGGTTTTATTTGCAAACTCAGAACCATGAAAAAAGTTGAATTTCACATGAGTTTTGAATCCGCTTGCGGCACAGATCATCCTTTTCCCAGTCCATATTGGAGTGTTCCATTTCCATTCTTCTTTCAGTTTGGGATTTACTCCCAACAAAAGCTTGTGGAAAAGCGAAACAAAGTCTGCCTGCCAAGTGCGAAGTTCAGCGACGTATTTATCAATTTGTTCCGATCCAGACATAATTTATTGATTAACAATCTATTATGCTATTTTTGAACTTTAAATAAAAGTCAAAGCCTTTCCGATGTTGTTTGCTCTGCCTGTTCTACCGATTCTATGCACATAGTCGGTATAGTTTTCCGGAGCCTCAAAGTTGATCACGTGTGAGACATTTGGAATGTCGAGTCCTCTAGCTGCGACATCTGTCGCTACAAGAATATTCACTCGTCCTTCTTTGAAACTAGATAGTGATCTTTGTCTTTGGTGCTGAGATTTATCACCGTGGATTGACTCTGCTTTAAATCCTCGATCGATGAGTTCGTTTGATAATCTGTGAACTCCTCTCTTTGTGCGACCAAAAATCAGAACTTTCTCGAAGTCTTCTTGGTTGAGTAAGTCGTGTAAAATCTCCATCTTGCTTTCCCCCGGATTTACTCTGATAACATCTTGATCGACATGATCAGTAGTCTCTCTTGTTTTAACTGAGACAACAACTGGATCCTGAGAATGACTTTTGATCAAAGCCTCAATACGATCATCCAGAGTGGCTGAGAAAAACAAAGATTGTCTAGACTGTGGTAGTTGTCCTAGTACATTTTTGATGTCTTCTACGAAACCCATATCAAACATACGATCTACTTCATCTAGAACAATGTTTGAGAAACTTGAAAAATTTAAAGCACGTCTTTTTGATAAATCAATCAAACGTCCAGGAGTACCGATAACAAAATGGTTGTTTTTTCGCAGTCTATATATCTGGTTGTTGATATTTGTTCCTCCGATACAAACTACATTCATGATGCCAAGTCGATAGCTTAAAGCTCGAAGATCCTCCTCGATTTGTACTGCTAGCTCTCTAGTAGGCGCGATAATCAGAACTTTCTCCTGTTTATTTTGAAACACTTTATTTAACATTGGAACCAAAAAGGCCAATGTTTTCCCTGTTCCTGTATTGGCAATACCTATAAGGTCTTTCCCTTCTAGTAGATGGGGGATAGCTTGATCCTGAATCGGCATCGGTTTCTCAAATCCTTTCCAGTTCAAGTTCGCTTTTATTTCTGAGGTAATAGGGAAGTTCTGGAAAGTGTTTTTTGGTTCGTAAACCTCAGCTTCACCTGAAGTGCTTACTTTGTTAATAAAAAGACTCGGATTAATCCCTTTACTTGGTCTTCGTCTGTTACTTCGACGACCATTTTGGTAGCGATTACGGCCATGGCGAATTTGCCCAAAACGTTGTGTATACATTATATAAATGAAAAAAATTAATTAGCTCCAATAAGAATGAAACTAATTTCTGAGGAGACTGCTATTGCAGGAGTAGTATTACTTCTAAATCCTAAAAACCAGTTATCTATCTAAGTCGATTGGTTAAATTATTATATCATAGATGATTTTCCAGAAGCAGAGAATATTAATAAAGTATCTGTTACGCAGGAATAATCCCACTAAATGGATGTATTCAGGGCGAACGTATTGTTTGCTATGTTTAAAATTAACTATTTTCAACATAAAATGTAGTGACTGGTATATAATCGATATGTATTAATAGTTTAAGATGTCAGAAGTTTATTATAGAAAGGTAGCCGGGGAAGGAAACAACAATCCTGTTGTCTTCGAATCGTTACCACTCGCAGATCTCGAGCCAGGTGACCTCATAGTGATCGAATGGCTTAAGATGGGTCGCGCTTTAGATGCTGATGGTGAACTGGTAGGGGATTTACAATTTTTCGGGCCAGGAATATATAGGGTATGCAATAAGTATTTAATACTAGATGATGGGGTATATATACTAGTTGAAGGTTGGGGACTAAATCAGATCATGAGAGAGGTGGATGATGGAAGAGAAGAGCTTTTGGATAGGTATTTCGTTAATGCGGACACTTCTATGAATAAAATCATTTACCTTGCTGAGTCGCATATGTAAGAAACTACCAATACCTTATCTTACCTGCTACAATCACTAAGCACAAATTTTCATTATGAACCAAGGAAAGATCAGAAATATAGCGATTATCGCTCATGTAGACCATGGGAAGACCACTCTTGTCGATGCTTTTCTCAAACAATCTCATGTATTCCGAGATAACCAGGAGGAAATGAATCAGAGTATGATCCTAGATACTGGCGATCTAGAAAGAGAAAAAGGGATCACCATCAAAGCCAAAAATATCTCTGTTGAGTACAATGGCTACCATATAAATATTATTGATACGCCTGGTCATGCTGATTTTGGAGGAGAAGTCGAGAGAACACTAAACATGGCTGATGGATGTCTAATAATTGTGGATGCACAGGAAGGGCCTATGCCTCAAACCAGATTCGTATTAAAAAAGGCTCTCGAGTTCAAGCTGAAGCCTATCGTTGTGATTAACAAAATTGATAAATCTGCAGCAGATCCAGATAAGGCACTTTCAAAAGTTCAGGATTTATTTTTACAACTTGCTACAGAGGATGAACAGCTTGAATTTCCTGTCTTTTACGCTATCGCCAGAGACGGGAAAGTGTGGGAAAGCGTTCCTGAAGATATGGGATCACAAGCAGATATCCAAAACCTACTTGATAAAATTATCGAATACATTCCAAGTCCTACAGGAAATACGGAAGAACCATTTCAGATGCAGATTACTTCTGTTGAGTACGATCCTCATGTAGGTAATTATTTAATAGGAAAAATCAATCGTGGAAAGGTTTCGCTCGATAATGCTGTAGTTGTTGCCTTGCCATCAGAAGAAAAGCCTGAAACCATTGCCAAAGGGAGGATTAAACAGATATTGATTAAAAAAGGTCTTAATTTCTCGTCAGTAGATAACGCCAGTGCGGGAGAAATCGTAGCTTTAGTAGGTATAGATTCAAGGGAAATCGGTGCTACAGTTTGTGGTCCGGATAATATAGAAGCTTTGCCAGTTATCAAAATATCTGACCCGTCAGTAAGAATCAAAATTGAAGCTAATACCTCACCCTTCCTGGGAAAGGAAGGTGAATTCGTAACAGCAAAGCAACTTCAGCAACGTCTCGAAAAAGAAGCAGCCCAAAATATTTCTTTAAATATTGAGAAAACTGACCAAGGTTCTTTTTATGTCTCAGGGCGTGGAGATCTGCAGTTGTCGATTTTGCTTGAAGAGCTACGACGAGAAGGTTTCGAACTTCAAGTAAGACGCCCCGAAGTTATTTACAAAGAAGTTGACGGTATGAAAATGGAGCCGCTTGAAGAGCTTTTCATCGAAGTCCCGGAAGAATATGGAGGAACAATGTTAAACATAGTAAGCGGGAGAAAAGGAGAGATGATTACTATGGAAACAGATCAAGGAAGAACTTACTTCAACTACAAAATCTTGACCTCAAACCTACTCGGACTACGAAATATCCTACTTACTGAGACCAAGGGAAACCTGATAATGCACAACTCACTTCTTGAGTACGTGGAAGCGTCACCAAAGACTGAGTTTTTCAGAAGAGCTGCATTGATATCTTCTCATACGGGAGTTGCTGCAGCCTACGCATTAAATACAATTCAAGAAAGAGGAGAGCTCTTTGTAGAGCCAGCGACTGAGGTTTATGAAGGGATGGTCATAGGAATAAACAAATACGAAGAAGATCTGGAGGTAAACCCTACAAAAGAAAGAGCAAAATCCGGTGTTAGAAGAAATCAAGCTGAGATTACTCAGATTCAACTTAAAGCTGTCAAACAACTCACTTTGGAGTTTGCACTGTTTTTCTTGGCTAAAGATGAAATTCTTGAGGTGACACCAAAAAATTTAAGACTAAGAAAACAATACTTAACAAAGACAGAGCGTATCTGGTCAAAAAGAAAAAAACTCTCCGAAGTGGCTAAGCAAAGTATAAACTCTTCAAATATCCCCTGACCTGTTGATAATTTGTTGGAGGTCTGATAGTATACATCCTTGATCTATTCTCAAATCGTGGAAGTACATATCAGTTTTCAACCAGAAGTCTTGTTTGACTTTTTTTCTTGGGAAATCACAAACTCCCTTTACACCTCTTTGGTGGTTTTGATTCCTGTGTGCATGTTATTGGTCTATATCGGTCGTAACTTAAACACTTTCAAACCACGAAATCTAGAGCTTTTCTTAGAGTTGATTCTTGGTGGACTTTTTGATCTTGTCGAGAGTATTATGGGAAACAAAAACGCAAATAGATATTTCGCGTTTTTGCTTACTTTCTTTGTGTTTGTACTTGCGAGTAACTGGTTCCCGCTGATGCCTGGGGTCTCGTCATTTGGACTTGTTTCACAGGGCGGACATGCAGAAGTTGAAGATGTCAGAAAAGATGTAGTCGCAACAGACGAGGTAGTTTTAGCTGAAGAGGGTGAGGAGGTAAAGCCAAGTCTAGGTTGTTTATTATCGGGTAAATGCTATCTAACAACTTCAGGTATAACAACCGGATCTTTTGTCCATATGTTTAGAGCACCAACAGCTGATCTATCAGCAGGACTTGCATTAGCACTAATCTCAGTTTCGGTAACAAATATAGTTGGATTCAAAAGAAACAAACTTGCTTACTTAAGTAAATACATTAACTTTGATGGACCGATAAATTTCTTCGTTGGTATCCTCGAGATTGTGTCAGAACTTGGTAAGTTGATTTCTTTCTCATTTAGGCTTTTTGGTAATGTGTTCGCAGGAGAAGTACTTTTAATTGTAATAACGTCGATTTCATATGGTTTGGCTACATTTCCATTTTTGGGACTGGAGCTTTTTGTTGGTGTAATTCAGGCTTTGGTATTTTTCATGCTCACCGCAGTATTTATGAATCTCGCGATTGAACATCATCATTGATATAACTTTATTTAATTTTTTTTATTTACATTTTATGGATAGTCAAGGATTACAATATATTGCAATGGCTCTAGCAATCGGACTTGGAGCTCTAGGACCAGGTCTAGGTATCGGCATCTTAGCTGCAAAAGCTATGGAAGCTATGGGCAGAAATCCTGAAGCAGCATCAAAGATCCAAACAGCTATGATCTTGGCGATCGTTTTCGCAGAAGCTATCGCAATCTATGCTTTGGTAGTTGCTTTGATCATTCGCTTCGTCTAATTATTAATCAAAACACACTATGCAAGCACTAGGATTCAACGTACTCAGTTTTTTGATATACCTGGCTCTTTTTGCAGTCTTGTATTTCGTCCTTAATAAATTTCTTGTTCCGCCACTACTTCGACACATCGCAGAAAGGAAAAAGATCCTTAAAGATAATGTAAAACTGAAAGAAGAGATTGAAGAAAGGAAAAAAGAACTGGAAGAAGAAGCAAAGAAAAAAGAACAAGAAGTTTTGAAAAGAGCCAAAGAACAAGCAGATGAGATAATTGCTCAGGCAAACAATGAAGCAAAAGAAATCATCGCGACAGCAAAAGACAAATCAAGAACAATGCTTGATGAGGTAAAAGAACTTATCGCGAAAAAGACAAAAAACTGACGCATAATTTTTAAAGTTCACACATGGCAGACACAAAAGGAAAAGTCATCTCGGTAGACGAAGGGGTCGTAACCCTTTCTGGACTTGAATCAGTAGGTGCTGAGGAAATAATCCAAATTCATATCTCTGACATACTGTATGCAGAAGCCTTGGCTTTAAACTTAGAAGAGGATCAAGTTAAAGCAGTTGTGCTCAATCATCCAGATAAAATCAAACAAGGACAAGAAGCAACAGCTTTGGGAGAACCCGCGTTAATGAAAGTTGATGAAAATTTGCTAGGAAGAGTAGTCAATGTTTTCGGAGAACCACTGGATAGTAGCAAAGACATCGAATACGGAAGCGAAGCAAAAATGATGCCAATGGAAAAGCGCGCAGAGGGAGTTATTGCAAGAAAAGATGTCGAACGACCTCTTTCTACTGGCATTCTAGTTATCGATTCTCTTGTTCCTGTTGGAAGAGGACAAAGACAATTGATAATTGGAGACAGACAAACTGGAAAAACTGCAATTGCAGTGGATACTATAATTAACCAAAAAGGACAGGATTGTTTCTGTGTATACGTGGCAATCGGACAAAAAGCATCATCAGTTGCAAATATTGTCAGAAAACTCAAGGAAAAAGGTGCAATGGACTATACTGTAGTAGTTTCTGCAACTGCAAATGATCCTGCATCACAGCAATATTTGGCACCTTATGCTGGAACTGCTGTCGCTGAGTATTTCGCACAAAAGGGAAAAGACACGCTTGTTGTTTTTGACGATCTTACCAAACACGCAAATGCATATCGACAGATGTCTCTTCTTCTAAAAAGACCATCTGGCCGTGAAGCTTATCCTGGAGACGTATTTTACCTCCACTCAAGACTTTTGGAGAGAGCTTTGCAGTATTCAGATGAACTCGGGGGTGGATCAATCACAGCATTGCCAATTATCGAAACACAAGCAAATGACTTGTCAGCATACATTCCTACAAACGTTATATCTATTACAGACGGACAAATTTATCTTGATCAAGACCTTTTCAACTCAGGTCAAAAACCTGCACTTTCAGTAGGTTTGTCGGTATCTAGGGTTGGAGGTGCTGCTCAGACAAAGACTATGAAAAGCGTTGCGGGTAAAGTCAAACTTGACCTTGCTCAGTTTAGAGAATTAGCAGTTTTTGCTCAACTCGGCTCAGAGCTTGATGAAGCAACCAAAAAGCAACTTATCCGAGGAGAACATATTACTGAAGCAGTAAAACAAGCACAGTACCAACCACTTCGAGAGCCAGACCAAGTTGTCGTAATGTTTGCAGCAAGTCAGGGGCTTCTTGATGAGTTACCATTGAAAGAGATTGGACCATGGAAAAAACAAGTTTTGGCAACTTTCAAAACAAAATACCCAGAAATATGGGATAGACTTAATACTGGAAAAGAAAAAGTAGAAGGCGAACTTGCTGAAGAACTGACAAAAATTATTAAAGAATACATAGAATAATGGCTTTGCGAGAACTCAAAAACAAAATCACTAGTCTGAAAAATACTGGGAAAATCACCAAGGCTATGGAAGTGGTGAGTTCTGTTAAGCTCAAAAAAGTAGAAAGAGCAACTGTAAACGCAAATACTTATCTCGAAACAATGAAGCAGTTCTTATACGAAAGTGTCCAAACAGATGTCGAACTGGATATGCCACTTTTTGATTCAGGTTCAGAAGAAACAAAAGACGCTCTTGTGATAATTATAGGAAGCGGAAAAGGTCTTGTAGGACCGCTTCTTCATCAATTACGAACAAAATTATACGATCTTTCAAAACAACTTGAGAAAGAAGGGGTAACACCTCATTATATTTCTGTGAAAACAAAAACTCTTGATGTACTTCGTGAACTCAAAATTAAATCAGAGTACCACTTTTCAGGTTCTTTTGAAGAGGCAAATACAAGTGAGATCACACCTCTCAAGAGAATTATTCTGGATTACTACCCAGCAAAAGTCCAAAAGGTCTACGTGGTATTTATGAAATTTCAAAATGCTTTTGTGCAAGAGGCAACAGTAGAAAAATTCTTGCCACTAAGCAAAGAAGATTTTCCAAGAGTTGAAGCAAGTAATAGTAGTTTCGAGCCCGATTCAAAAGTCTTGTTGACGCACTTATTTGACGATTATCTTGAAGCTTTTTTGATTTATATTTTATTGAACGCTAGTTGTAGCGAATATGCCTCAAGAGTTGTGACCATGAAACAAGCAAACAATAACTCGACTGATTTGCAAAGACAATATCAGCTTCAGTACAACAAACAAAGGCAAACGCAAATCACAAGCCAAATACAAGAAACATATTTAAGCAGTTATATTCAATAATATGGCAAATACTTCAGGAAAAATTTCTGCCGTAAAAGGAGTTGTAGTAGATGTAAGATTTGATGACTCAGGTGACCTTCCGGCTATCAACGCTGCACTCATCGTCCCTGAGAAAAAACTCACACTAGAAGTACAACAACATCTTGGAGAGAACACAGTGAGAGCGATCGCACTGGGATCGACTGATGGACTATCTAGAGGATCTGCAGTTGAGGTGAGAAACGAAGGGATAACGGTTCCTGTTGGAGAAGAAACACTTGGCAGGATTTTCAACGTACTAGGTGAAGAAATCGACGGAAAAGAACCTGTAAAAACTAGCGAAAGATTGTCAATTCACCGAGAACCACCAGAGCTTCTTGAACAATCAGTAGATACAGAAGTGTTTGAGACTGGAGTTAAAATTGTCGACTTGATTTGTCCATTTATCAAAGGTGGGAAAATCGGTGCGTTCGGAGGAGCTGGAGTCGGTAAAACTGTGATCATCCAGGAACTTATTTACAACTTGGCCACCAGCCACGGAGGATATTCCGTATTTGCGGGAGTTGGAGAACGAACTCGAGAAGGAACAGGACTCTACAAAGAAATGCAAGATTCTGGAGTTATTGATAAAACTGCACTTGTTTTCGGGCAAATGAACGAAACACCCGGGGTTCGTATGCGAGTTGCGCTCAGTGCGCTCACTATGGCGGAGTACTTCCGAGATGAGCAAGGAAAAGACTTACTACTTTTCATTGATAATATATTTAGATTCACCCAAGCAGGTTCTGAAGTTTCTAGTCTGCTAGGACATGTTCCATCAGCAGTAGGATACCAACCAACCCTAGCTCAAGAATTAGGATATCTACAAGAAAGAATTACATCAACTAAATTCGGATCAATTACTTCATTCCAAGCGATTTATGTTCCTGCTGACGACTACACCGATCCGGCACCTGCAACAACTTTTTCTCACCTAGACTCTACAATAGTACTAGAAAGAAGTCTTGCAGAACAAGGTCTATACCCGGCAGTCGACCCTCTAAACAGTACTTCATCCGCTTTGACAGAAGACATTGTCGGACGTAGACACTATCAGGTAGCGCGAGCAGTGCAGTCGATATTGCAAAGATACAAAGAGCTTCAAGATATCATTGCAATTTTGGGTATTGATGAACTATCACCCGAGGATAAGATGATTGTAGCCCGAGCCAGAAAAGTACAAAGATTTTTGACTCAACCTTTCCATGTTGCCGAGCCATTTACCGGTCGTGAAGGTAGATATGTAAATATTGATGATACGATTAAAGGATTTGAGAGGATACTTGCAGGAGAACTGGACGAAATTCCTGAAAGTTTCTTCTTCCTAAAAGGTAAGATAGAGGAAGTATTTGAAGATTACGAACAAAGTAAGAAATGAAAACTTTTTCAGTCAAAATAAACTCTGCACATAAATCGTCAGAGTACTCGGATGTTTCCAGTCTTAAACTCCCTTCGCTTAAAGGAGAGATTGAAGTATTGCCTGATCACATGCCGTTGATTACAGAGCTTGACCAAGGGGAGATAGTTTTGGAATTAGTTGGAGGCCAAACTGTTAGTTTACTGCTCAGCAGAGGCTATGCTAGAGTCAAAAACGGGGAAGTTCAACTACTACTCGACGATGTAGACCTTTCAGACGAGCTAGTCGCTGAAGAGATTAAACAAGCAATCGAAAACTCTGAAAAGATGATCGCAAATACAGATCTTCCTCCTACAGAACTTATTCAGCTGGAAAAACGCTTGAGGTATGAAAGGTTCAAACTGAAACAAGTCTCGAGTGTTTGATAAAACCACAATTGCATTCGCCATATCTTGACTATGATAAAAGCCTGCATCTACTAAAAAAATGCTGTTATTTTTCATACCAGCCACGAAAAAAAAATTCTTCAGATGGCAATACAAACAAGGTTCATTAAGAAAAATGATATAAACTGCCATTCTTAATCCCGCCTCTTTTGTACACAATTTACCTTTTTTGCAAAAGTATGTAGAATATAAAAAATCGTCTACATAATGCTCGCAAATCTACTGCTTATTGTTATAGTCTCTCTGAAATTCCTTTTACCATTCTTTCTTATTTGGTTCCCCTTCCTAGCCGGCTGGGCGAACTTCGTACTCGATACAGTTGACGGAGATATTTTGATCCCGCTCGGACTGGAGGATTACAACTACCAGACGATCGACAAGCTTGCGGACTATGTGACATATATCTTTATGCTGATTGTCGGCTGGAAATGGGAGATAAACAAAGAGATCAAGATCACTTTCGCAATTCGTACTATTGGACAGATCTTGTTTTTCGTAACCCGAGATGAACTGATGTTTTTTTCTTCCCAAACCTTCTCGAACCGCTATTTTTGATTTACGCGACATTGCTTTTCTTCAAGAAAAAGCAAGCCTACAAAATTTACAAAAAGTACTTTAAACTAATTTGGGCGTTCATCTTGCTGTACAAGTTCCAGGATGAACTGATCACCCACGTGGTGAATGTAGATAGGTCAACGCTTATAAAACAACTGTTCGGAAAAAGCTAAATCTCCCTTGCGCACTGTTCCCCATGATGTTAAAATCTGAACCGCACATTTTTTTGTGCTACTTTTCTCTGTAAAGTGGTATCCCTAGTGCGTTTAGATATTATCTGTATGTTATGCATAAAGTAAAAGCGTGTGTTGTCGGTTGTATTGATTTTCGATTTCGTGATTATGAGGATGATTTTTTCAAACACCAGGAATGGGGTAATAGTTACGACCTGATTACAGTGGCGGGTGGTAGTAGAGATTTTGTTTCACCGGTGGAAGAGATTGACGGGAAGTATGT
>CAZZFI010000003.1:0-29209 GCA_964653475.1 uncultured Candidatus Saccharibacteria bacterium
AAATAGAGATGCTGACGGAATTAATACTATTTTGAAATATGCTGATCAATACGGACTTGGCAAAAAAACGGGAATTGAACTAATGGGAGAACAAGTAGGAACTTTGCCATCTCCTGAACTCAAAAAACAAAGGTTTGATGAGAATTGGTATGTTGGAGATGACTGTAACAGTATAATTGGACAAGGTATGCTCACTGTTACGCCGATACAAATGGCTGTAACAACTTCAGCTATAAACAACGGAGGAAAAGTCTTGAGACCGAGGTTAGTAAACAAAATCGAAGATCAGGATCAAAAAGACATTAAGTATGTTCAGTCCGAAATAATAAACGAGGTAGAGGTTTCTCAAAAACACTTAGATCTAATCAAAGAAGGTATGCGTATGGCTGCTAGGGAGGGTAGTGGAAGCCAGCTTAGCGATTTACCAGGAAATGTAATAATAAAAACCGGTTCTGCAGACGCTTCGGAACTAATCTCAGGACAAGTTCGGACGGGGGCACATTCGTGGGTAATCGGATGTTTCGATAAAAACGAAAAAAACTACTGTTTTGCAATGATACAACAATGGGGGGGAAGAGGATACCGTACTGTCCCTTTGATCAAGAAATTTATCAACTGTGTGCAAAAAGATTTTACACCAAGATGTCAGGATATTAACTGAACATCAGAAATTCCCCAGAAATCTGATTTATTCTTTATGAACTTTCTCGGTTCAAAAGTATGCTTTCTCAACAAGAACGACTAGCAAGGTATAATCTTTCGTTAACAAATATCACATTCAAAAAATTTACAGAAATACTCAAAAAACACGGAAGTATTTGTGATTTCTTTTTGTTAACAGATTCTCAAAAGAGTTTAGATTTTATAGGAAAAGATTACAAATCTGTTATTGAAGAATTTGTAGTATATGGAGATGAAAATTATCCAGAACTTCTTTTGGAAACCCCATATCCTCCAATAGCGCTGGAATACCGAGGGGATTTAAATCTTGTTAACAACCCGAAAACAATAAGTATTGTCGGGACAAGGAAAAATACAGTTTACGGAGAAAGGATAACCCGAAAAATCATAGAAAGACTTTCTCGAGAAAAGTATGTTTTTGTGAGTGGTATGGCTTTAGGGATAGACACGATTGTTCACAAATTTGCTCTAGAACAGGGAGCAAAGACGATCGCCATTTTGCCAACAACTATGAATAATCCTTCTCCAAAATCAAATTTCAGTTTATTCAACGAAATTTCTGAAAAAGGACTTGTGATTTGCGAACCAAAATACAAACATCTATGGAATAAATCTCTTTATGCTAGGAGAAATCGGATAATTGCTGGGCTTAGTAAAACAACTATCGTCATAGAAGCTCCACATAAGAGTGGCGCTCTTATTACAGCTAATCTAGCGTTTGAATATAATAGAGAAGTATTTGCAGTTCCAGGAAATATTGATTCTTTTAATTCTAAAGGTTGTAATTCACTTATCAAAAATAATAAAGCACAGCTATTTTCTGATGTTCATGATATACTCCCCGAACAAACTTCTGTTTTCGAAGCTGTAAAATACGACTCAAAATCTCTACAGATCTTAGATCTATTGGCAATTGAATCACTTAACATAGACGATCTCTCAAAAAACTTGAAAATTGATCTAGTGGAGCTGAAAACTTTACTCTTACAGTTAGAGATAGAAGGAATAATTTGCTTAAATAGAAACGGCAAGTATAATATGAAAGTTGTTTAGACAGTCAGTATGCATTTAGTAGTAGTAGAGTCGCCGGCGAAGGCGAAGACAATTGAAAAATATTTAGGAAAAGGCTACAAAGTAATGGCTTCAAAAGGTCATGTGGTAGACTTACCAAAATCAAACCTCGGTATCGATGTAGAAAAAGACTTTCGTCCAGATTATGTTGTTACTAATACAAAATCACTTTCAGCACTGAAAAAAGCATTTAAAGAAGCAGAAAGCCTCATACTAGCAGTTGATAGTGATAGAGAAGGAGAAGCTATTGGATGGCATATCGCAAGAGAATTAGGTTTGATCGATATTAAAGGAAAAAGAAAACCAAAAAGTAAACCACTACAAAGGATCACTTTTACAGAAATCACAAAATCCGCTATTCAAGATGCACTAAAATCTCTTCATGAGATTAACCTCGACATGGTTGATGCACAACAGGCAAGGAGAGTTTTGGATAGGCTTGTCGGATACAAACTCTCTCCGCTTCTTTGGCAAAAGATTCGATACGGTCTTTCTGCAGGGCGTGTTCAATCGGTAGCACTCAGACTAATAGTAGACAGAGAGGAGGAAAGAACAAATTTTGTACCCGAAGAGTACTGGAATGTCTTGGCATATCTATCAGAGAGCGCCAAAGATCAAGAGAATAAATTAAAACTTGTAAACTATAATCCAGAAGCAAAGGCAAATAATGAACAAAAAGACAAAAGTTCTTTTTCTAAATTCTTACCATTTAAACTAACTAAGCTCGATGGAAAAATTATTTCTCTAACAAAAGAAAGCATTGTAAAAGAAACAATCACTCCGCTTCTGAAAGAAAAATGGATAATCAAAGACATCTCGACTCAAAATTCTTTACGTAAACCAAAACCGCCATTTATCACAAGTACACTGCAACAGACTTCCGCAAATAGATTCGGTTATAGTGCTAAGCAGACTATGAAACTCGCCCAAGATCTTTACGAAGCCGGACTTATAACCTACATGAGGACCGATTCGTTAAACATGTCTACACAAGCTATTGGCTCTATTCGGACATATGTAGACAAAAAATACGGCTCTGAGTTTTTGTCCGAAAAAACCAGACTCTTTAAAAACAAATCGAAATCTAGTCAAGAAGCACATGAAGCAATAAGGCCTACAGACGTGAAGAAAACTGCAGATACACTGAGTTTTAGCGATAAGCACAAAAAGGTTTATGAATTAATTTGGCAACGAAGCGTTGCAACTCAAATGTCTGATGCGAAAATTGAAACAGTAAAAATTACTATCGATGTTGGGAATTGTCAGTTCCAGCTAACTGGACAAAAATTGATATTCAAAGGGTTTCTTTTAGCTTATCCGGAAAAATTCACAGAAGTTGAAATTCCTGATCTGAAGATAGATCAAGAACTTTTTTTGAACACACTTCTTGCAGAGCAGAAGTATACTGATCCTCCCGCAAGATATACCGAGGCTTCGTTAATCAAAGCACTCGAGAGTTACGGAATTGGTCGGCCTTCTACCTATGCGCCTATAATTTCGACAATCACTACAAGAAATTACATCGAAAAAGATGGAAAAAGTCTTGTCCCGACAGACACTGGAATGGTAGTGATAAAACTTCTAAAAAAGCATTTTCCAGAAATTGTAGATACTGGCTTTACTGCTGATATAGAGGATAAACTTGACCTTATAGCCCAAGGTAAACAAGAGTGGGTTTCAACAATCAGAGCGTTTTACCAGCCGTTTGAAAAAAATCTCGAGACTAAGAGAGAACAAATAAAAAAAGAAGACTATACTGTTTTAGGTGAGAGTGAAGAAATTTGTCCAGAATGTGGTAAGAAAATGGTTGTAAAGCTTGGTAGATTTGGGAAATTCTATAGTTGTGTAGATTTTCCTAAATGTAAAGGAATGAAGTCTTTCGAAGAAGATAAATCGAAAGAAATAGACATTAAATCTGAAGAATTTCTCGAAAAATACAAATTAGCTCCTCTTACGGAAGATGGCCGGGATTATCTTCTGAAAAAGGGAAGATATGGTTATTTCTGGGCACATCCAGATTATCCGAAAGTAAAAGACGCAAAGCCTTTAGAATTGTCACAAAAAATGTTCACCAAGGTTTACGGAAAAACACCAAAAGCAAAAGACGGTAAGAAAATGGTTCTCAGAAGAGGTCGATTCGGCGAGTTCTGGGCACATCCAGACTATCCAGAAGTAAAAGAGGTTGTCCGTATAAACGCAAAAGAATTAAAAGAAAAAAAGGCTAGTTTTGAACTCCTTTGAGTTAGTAAAATGAGATGAACGTAGAACCCTAGTGTTTTTTTGAAAAGTTAACTGTGTTATAATTGCGAAATAATTCACACACCCTAATTTAAATGAGTTCTCTTTGTTTTGTCTGAGCCCCAGACAAAATCTTATGGGTGGAGGAACAAAAGAGAATGAGTAATATTATGGAAGATAAGAAAACTACCAAAGAGGTGGCGAAATCCACTTCAAAATCACTGAAAATCGAGGTTGCCGATTTTCTAAAAGCAGGGGTTCAGTTTGGTCACGAAACCAAGCGATGGAACCCTAAAATGCAAAAATATATTTTTGCTGAAAAAAACAATATCCACATTATAGATATATCCAAATCGGTCGAATTGCTTGAAAAAGCAGTAGAGTTCTTACAAAAAGTCTCATCTACTGGAGACATATTATTTGTTGGTACAAAAAGACAGGCAAGCGATATTGTTAAACAGGAAGCAATCCGAGCAGGAGCTTATTATATTGTTAACAGATGGCCAGGCGGACTTTTAACAAACTTTGATCTTATTAAACAAAGTCTTAAAAAGTACCAAACACTAGAAACAGAATTTCAGACCGGAGTAGAAGGGCGCACAAAATTCGAAGTGTCAAATATGAAAAAAGAGTGGGTAAAAATGAACAGACTTTACGAAGGTATCAAAAAAATGTCATCTTTCCCTAAAGCGATCGTTATCGTAGACATAAATTACGAAAGAAACGTAATAACTGAAGCTAAGAAACTTGGTATTCCTGTTGTGGCGGTTGTTGACACCAACACAGATCCTGATTTGGTTGACTATCCAGTTCCGGGTAATGACGATGCGATTAGTTCACTTCGTCTTTTAGTTAGCTACTTTGCTGATGCAGTTCTTACTGGTAACAAAGGCAACGGAGTAAAACACGAATTTGTAGATTACTCAAAATTCGAAGTTAAAATCCGCAAAGTTGAAGAGAAAAAAGAAGAACTAGTAGAAGTTGGAGAAGAACCCAAGGCCCCAATAGCTGAGCCTAAAAAAGTATCAAAACCTAAGAAATCCGATTCTAGAGGAATTTTAGAAAATATACAAAAGCAAAAAGAAACAAAACTTCAGGCTAGAGCTTCAGAAGAGAGGGAATCACAAGATAAATAATTAAACTATTAACCAAAATATAATGGCAACACAATTAGAACAAATTAAAGAACTTAGAAGCTTAACTGGAGCAGGTGTAAATAGTATTAAAGAAGCTCTTGAACAAAGTAATGGTGATATCGACAAAGCGGTTTTGTATCTTAGAGAAAAAGGTTTAGCAAAAGCTGCAAAACGATCGGAAAAACAAGCAGAGAATGGATTTATAGCCCACTATATTCATGGTGAGGGTAATCTTGGAGTTTTAGTAGAAGTAAATTCTGAAACAGACTTCGCTTCTAGAAATGAAAAATTCAGAGAATTAGCAACATCACTAGCTTTGCATATTGCGGCTGCATCTCCTGAGTATATTTCAGTTGATGACATTCCTGCAGAAATTCTGGAGAAAGAGAAAGAGCTTGCACGTAAATCAATTGACGGAAATAAACCAGAAGAAATCGTAAAAAAGATTCTTGAGGGGAGACTTCAAAAATTCTACGAAGAAACAGTCTTGATGGAGCAAGTCTATGTTAAAGATGAATCTAAAAGAATAAAAGACTTGATTAATGATGCTGTAGCGGCAATTGGAGAAAAAATCGAAGTCAGCAAATTCTGCAGAATCAAGATAAACGCTCCAACTTCTTCTTGCGGAGTAAAATAAAATCCATAAGTCTGGATTGAACAATTCAGATCATGCTATGATAACTTAATTAGTTATTATCTCTACTGTATGAAAATAACTTTAGATCAAGCTCCGCGTAAATTTAGCGATATCGAAGAACATCTACTTAAAGATCTCTCATCTGTTCGTGCTGGTAGAGCAAATCCAAAATTAGTTGAAGATATAGAAGCCGAAGCTTATGGGCAGAAAATGCCTATAAAACAGTTAGCAAATGTCACTGTTGCTGATCCCACACTCTTGATTGTTCAGCCGTGGGACAAAACTATTCTGCCAGAGATTAAGAAAGCGATAGAACTTGCTGAGACAGGGATTAACCCAATTAGTGATGGAGATACACTGAGACTTCCAATACCTGCAATGACTGAAGAGAGAAGGCAAGAATACGTCAAAATAATGAAAACCAAAGTTGAAGAAGCCAGAATCGCAGTGAGGCAGATTAGAAAAGAAGTACTAAACGGGCTTGAAGCAGAAAAAAAAGACAAAATAATTTCAGAAGATGAATTTAGCTCACAAGAAAAGGAATTACAAAATGAAGTTGATAAATGCAACGAAAAGCTGGATCAAATAGCTAGCGAAAAAGAAGCAGAATTAACCTCACTCTAACTCTACATGGACTATATAGTAACTATCATTCTCACAATCCTTATCTTTGGGCTTTTAGTTTTTGTACACGAACTCGGCCATTTCCTCGCTGCAATAAAAGCTGGCGTATATGTTGAAGAATTTGCTTTTGGGTTTGGACCGAAAGTATTCTCTAAAACCATTAACAATGTCACATACCGAATCAATCTTATCCCACTCGGCGGATATGTAAAGATGCTAGGTGATATGGATGGGTCGAGTTTTCAAAGATACGACTCTAAAGCTCTTACTAAATCAGAAAAAGAAATTTTAGATAAACTTCTAAAAAAAGCAGATTTAAGTTCTAAAAATGTAGATTACAAGAAACTTGTTGCTTTTATGGAATCACAAGAGTCAGTTTTGCCAGAAACTGAACTCAAACTTCTAGAAAAGTATTTGGTAAATGTATTTATTCCTACTCATTCTCAAAACTTTGATAACAAAGGGTTTATTCCTAGATTAGTAATACTATTGGCTGGAGTAGGGATGAACTTTATCCTCGGGTCATTGCTGTTTTATGTGATGTTTGCTTTTACAAACTTCACTATAGATATGTCTAAAATCGGGGAACCACGATTTTTAGGAGCTGAGACTTCTAATCCACCAGTACTTTTCCAAGTTTATAGAGATGAATATAAAGATTACGAAGGGTCGGTAGTTATTAGCTATAACGGAGAAAACATCACAAACCAAGAGCGTTTTGAAGATTTGTTAGAAATCAACTACAACTTAAGTAGACCAATTAAGCTACAAGGAGAAAAGGGAATAATAGAGACGAATATGATTTTAAATGGTGATGGTTTATTTACAAACTTTGATAGTGAAGTGCGAGATAGAGTATTGCTACTCGATGTCGGGGAGGACTCTGCTGCATATAATGCAGGGATACAAACAGGAACCGTTCTTTTGAGCTTTAATAGTGTTGATTTACAAAATCCTGATCATTTGCGACAACTTTTGAAAGAAAATCAAGGAAACACTGTCGAGGTTGTTTACATAGACATAGATGGAGATACAAAAACTACTAATTTGAACCTTCCTGTAGTTGAAGAAGGTCAGCCGATTTTAGGGGCAATTCCAGTAACAAATAGCCCGTATTATCCAAATGCAATTAGGGTAAATTATTCTAATAACAAATTCTTTAGCGGATTCTTACACTCCGTAAACCTTATGAAGTATAACGCAAGTGCCTTCGGAGAATTCATAGGAGAATCTTTTAGAGAAAAAAGCATAGATCCAGTGTTTTCACAGGTAAATAGTATTGTGGCCGTAGTAGATATCACCTTTTATTTTGTGAAAGCTAATAATTTCTTGAGCATATTGAACCTAGTTGCAATGTTAAATGTGATACTTGCTTTCATGAATATAATCCCAATACCTCTTTTTGATGGAGGACACATATTATTCTTGCTAATAGAGAAGATAAGAGGCAAGAAGATCTCCACTGCAGTCCAAAACCGGGTAGGTCAGATATTCTTTGTATTACTAATTATCCTGACTATAGTAATAATATTCAAAGACTTGATACAGTTTGAGTGGCCAAGTAGGATTGGAGATAAAGTTATGGGTATTATTAAATGACAGAATCTGATATAATCTCAATTCAAATTATTTACAGGAGGTAAAAAATATGTCAGTCATCGTTCATGATCAAATGTCAGTTGATCAAGCTTTAAAAATGCTCTGGAGAGAAGCTAATAGGGAAAATATCCCTAACGAGATTCTCAAGAATAGATACAGAATCAAAGCAACTGCTGAAGTTCACGAAAAAAGAAAAGTCTGGGCAAAAATGAAACGTAGAAGACGAGCTGCAAAAAGAAGAATGGCCAAAAAGGGGAAGATCGTCTAAATTCTCATAACAGGATTAAATTTCTCATATTAACTGATAACTGCCATGTCGCAAGTGCTTTATCGTAAATATCGTTCGCAAGATTTTACTCAGGTATTTGGGCAAGCTTCAGTAAAAAAAGTTTTGGCAGAAGCGATAAGTCAGCAAAAAATCTCCCATGCATATCTTTTCACTGGGCCAAGAGGAACAGGTAAGACCTCGATGGCAAGAATTTTGTCTAAATCGCTAAATTGCACAAACCGGAAAGATGCAAATCCATGTAACAAATGTCCTAACTGTGTAGCAATAAACGAAGCTAGGTTTATGGACTTGATTGAAATTGACGCGGCATCAAACAGAGGGATTGACGAAATCCGTGACTTAAAAGAAAAAGTTGGGTTTTTACCCGTAGAAGGCACCTACAAGGTCTATATTATAGATGAGGTGCACATGCTTACAACTGAGGCATTCAACGCTCTTTTAAAGACGCTTGAAGAGCCTCCTAAAAATGTAGTGTTTGTTTTAGCAACTACTGAAGCTCACAAACTCCCGCTGACAATAATTTCTAGAACGCAACGGTTTGATTTCAAGCCTGCTTCTGATGAAGAGCTTAAAGGAAAACTGAGGTACATTCTAAAAAATGAAAAAATCAAATTCGAAGATGAAGCACTGGATTTGGTTGTTAGTTCAGCAGGAGGGAGTTTTCGAGATGCGGAGTCGTTACTAGAAAAAGTAATCTCCTCAAGAGGATATAAAGAAGATAAAACAATAAACGCAGAGGACGTTTCTTCGCTTTTAGGGCTTGCTGATCACCGACTAGTAGAAAGATTCTTTCAATTAGTATCAAGTAAAGATGTTGAGAGGTCTTTGGGATTAATACAACAAGCACAGAGAGACGGGGTTGATTTTGCACAGTTTACAAAGCAATTATTGTATAAGGCGAGGATCGGGTTAATGCAAAATATAGCTGGCGAAGAGACGAAATACCCAAGAAAATTCTTGTTTGAGCTAATAAAAGAATTGTTGGTCGCGTCTGAAAAGGTGAAGACTTCTGTAATACCATCACTTCCTATTGAGTTGGCTATTTTGAATGTAATTGGTATCCCGCGAGACGAGAGTGTCTCGCGAGTAGGTTCGGACTCTTTGCCAGGGAAAAGTAAGTTGAATGAAATTAAGGGTGCGATCACAAAATTGTCTCAAGATACAAAGGAAATGATTAAAGAGCATTCAAAGGTGTTGGAGACTGAAACCGTTGTAAATACAGAAAATAGCGAAGGGAAAGTAGAATCTGATCCCGGTGATATTGATTCAAATCTAGACTTTGATATTGTTAGTTCATCATGGGACAAACTTTTAAAAAACGCAAAAAGGGCAAATCCGCATCTTGCTGCGATTCTAGTTAAGGTTGTTCTTAAAAGTTGTGAAGGTGGTAGATTGCAAATTGAAGTGCCTTTTAAATTCCACCAAAAACAGCTTGAGGGTGGAAGGGTTAACTCTGCCTTTCAGGAGCTCGCTAAAAAGGTTTATGGGTACCCTGTAGCTTTAGAGGTTTCTGTTAACGGAGGGCTGGTAGAAAAAGTTGAAGAAGAAAAGCAAGTTGAATCCAATGTGTCCGTTATAGAAGAGGTTTTCGCCGACCTGGTGTAGCTCCTCATGACATATTCTTCCAAATAAGTTAGAATCAGAAGTTATTTAATTTTTAATCTAAAAAGTTATGTTTGGTAAAGCTAAAGATTTATATGCAATGCAAAAAGAGGCTAGGGCAATGCAGAAACAGATGAAGCAACTTCGTGTTGAAGGACTTAGTGATGATGAGTTGTTGAAAATTGTCATGAATGGTGTTCAGGAAATAGAGGATATAGAAATTCACTCTGATTTGCTTGGGGTTGAGAATAAAAATGACCTTGTAAAAGCACTAAAACAAGCTTGGAAATCAGCTCAGAAGAACCTTCAAAAGGAAATGATGAAAGATTTTGACATGGACAAACTAAGAGGAATGCTGGGGGGTTAAAATGCTTTTGCCTAAAGATGTTGAAAAGGTCGTTAATCATTTCGCAAGTCTACCCGGAATAGGCTCTAAAACCGCCTCCCGCTTGGCGTTATCTCTTTTAAAAGCTGATAGGCTTGTTGTTGAAGACTTTGCAAAGTCTTTAGTGAACCTTAAAAACAATATCTCGGTATGTGAAAACTGTGGGAATTTGAGTGACGAAAATCTCTGTAGTATCTGCCTTGATGAAAACCGCTCGGATTACCAGATAATGTTAGTGGAAGACGTTTTGGATCTTGTTGCTTTCGAGAGGACAGGTCAATTTTCCGGAAGATATCATGTTTTGGGGGGGGTAATTTCTCCTATGCAAGGAATTGGTCCCGAAGATCTAAGGTTGAAGGCGCTTTTTGAAAGACTAAAATCATTGTCCGGAGAAATTGAATTAATTATCGCTACTAGTCCGAGTTTAGAGGGGGAGGCAACGGCAATGTATATCTCTGATCAATTAAAAAGTATTTCTGAAATCAAAATTACTCGTATAGCCAGGGGGGTGCCAACTGGTGCTGACCTGGATTATACCGATAAGCTTACACTTGTTCGTTCTCTTGAGAATCGAACTTCCTTAGTTTAATCCCAAAGTTTTCGAAAAATGCATCTAACAAGGAGTGGATTCTGCAACATTGTTTCGTAAATAGATACTTACATATAAGAGACCAATGTTTCACAAAACTTTCGTATCAAAAGCCAATAATTTGTAGTTAACCACTGGAACAAAACCTCGACTCGTGTTTTAATGATACCGAAATGGACATTAAAGAAATTTCAAATAAAATTCCGGAATACGTTGTAAATGTTGCTGATGTTCTTGTGAATTCGGGATATAAGGCATATCTCGTTGGAGGGGCTGTAAAAGACATTTTGCTAGGCATTGAACCTCATGACTATGATATCGCTACTGACGCGCTTCCTGAGCAGATCTCGGCTTTGTTCCCACATTCGGTTAGCACTAATGCCAAATTCGGTACGATTCTTGTAATTACAAGTGACAAAAATGGTGAGAGATTTGATATTGAAGTTACCACTTTCCGCAAAGAAGAAGATTATTTTGATGGAAGATGGCCCGCTAAGGTTGAGTTTTCTAGTGATTTAATTGAAGATCTTTCAAGACGAGACTTTACAATCAACGCAATGGCGATTGATCTAGATAATATTTATGATCAGGGTGCCAATACTTCAGAAGTTGTGATGGATCCTTTTGAGGGTCAAAATGATCTGAAGAATAAAATTATAAGAGCTGTAGGCGATCCAATGGAAAGGTTTGGCGAAGATGGACTTCGTGCATATCGTGCTTGTAGGCTGGCTGCTGTTCTGGGATTTACAATTGAAGACAACACTTTCGAAGCCATAAAAAAAAGCTTACACGTTTCTGCAAAAGTGTCGATGGAGAGAGTTAGAGATGAACTTGTAAAACTGTTAAAACAAGCACCTAAGCCTTCAGTAGGTATCGAACTTTTCAGAACCAGTGGTTTACTTGGGTTATTTTTACCCGAATTACTTGAGGGGGTAGATATCCATCAGCCAGAATGGCACACAGATGATGTTTATACTCACAGCCTTGCAACTCTCGATTTGGCGGAAGATTCGATCAAAATGGCAGCTCTTTTGCATGATATTGGAAAACCACGAACCAAAAGCGAAGACGAATCAGGAGTACATTTTTTCAGTCATGATGTGGTAGGAGCTGATATGGCAAGAGAAATAATGCAAAGACTAAGATTCTCAAAAACTGAAATCAAAAAGGTAACAACGCTTATACGTTGGCATATGTTTTATTATCCTTCTGCGGACTGGAGAAAAGGAAACGATCTAGAAAAGATCTCGGAAGAGCCAAGTCAAAATAGTGGCGGGTGGACCGATTCGGCGATTCGCAGATTCATTCAAAATGTCGGAGAAGAGTATATCGAGGATCTTTTTAAACTTCGAATAGCTGATGCTAATGCAAATCCGAAATCTGAGTTCAATCCTTTAGAAATCAAAGCTTTGCAAGATAGGATTGCAGAAGTACGCTCGCAAGATATGGCATTAAAGATCACAGATCTGGATATCACTGGTCATGATCTCGAAAATATTGGAATTGAAAAGGGTCCTAAAATGGGTAAGATTCTCGAAAGTTTGCTAGAAGAGGTAATCGAAGATCCTAGGCTCAATACCAAAGGTAAGCTCCTCGAGATGGCTAAGAATTTCGAGAATAATTGAAATTACTATTTTATTGTTAGGCAAAAAAGTATGCTGAAACTTTCTTTTTTTGGTGCTGCAGAAACTGTAACAGGATCATGTTACCTTCTCGAAAACGAGAATAATAAGATTTTGATAGACTGTGGGCTTTTTCAAGGGGTAGATGTTTATGAAAGGAATTACGAAAATTTTGATTTCGAACCTTCTGAAATCGACTGTGTAGTGCTAACCCATGCACATATGGATCATTCAGGCTTACTTCCCAAATTAGTAAGAAAAGGATTTAATGGCAAAATATTTTTAACACCTCCTACGGCACAACTTTCAGAAATTTTACTTCTTGATGCTGCTAAAATCCAGGAAATGGACCTGAGGAAAAATAATTCGGATGGAGGAGGAGGTAGTCAAAAGGATATCATTTACACAACATTTGATTCTCTAAATACAATCGCTTTATTTAACAGTATTGATTTTGATAACGAAGTAGAGATTGTTAAGGGAGTAAAGATGCGATTCTTCAGAGCAGGTCATATTCTTGGTGCTGCTAGTGTAAGTATATCAATTTCAGGAAGAAAGATAGTCTTTTCTGGAGACCTTGGGAGAAGAAACGAGGCATTGATCAAGAGTTTTGATCCTATACCTGATGAAGTAAAAATTGCAGATTATGTGATTATGGAATCTCTTTATGGTGGGGTTATTCACCAAACACGAGAAGACGCAGCTGATGAGTTAATAGGTATGGTTAAAGAAACGATAGAAAATAAGGGTAATGTGGTAATTCCAAGTTTTGCCGTTCATAAAACACAAGAACTTCTCGAGATTTTTAAAAAAGCTTTCGAAGAAAATCTTCTAGAACAAGATATTAAGATTGTTCTTGACAGTCCACTAGCTATCAGAGCGACTAATATTTATGAAAAGAACATAACGTATTACGACAACGTAAAATATAATCTGACGGAAAATGAGTTAAGAGATTTACTAAGATTTCCAAACCTGAAAATTCCAAGAACACACAAACAATCTTTGAAGTTAGCCACGAAAGAGAAGTCTGTATTCATTGCAGGGAGTGGGATGGCAGAAGGAGGTAGAGTTATCAGGCACTTGATTAATCTATTACCAAAGGGGAACAACTCTGTAATTTTTGTGGGTTTTCAAGCTGAGGGGACAAAGGGAAGAGAACTTGTAGATGGCGCAAAAGATATCATCATTGACGAGAGACTTGTAGAGGTAAAATCTGAGATAAAAAGAATAACTGGTTTTTCTTCTCACGCAGATACCGAGGATTTGATGTATTGGCTTGGAAATTACAATCCAGAATCTCTAAATAGGGTGTTTTTAACTCACGCTGATCTAGAGAGAAGTGAAGCATTCTCACAGGAAATATCTCAAAAATCATATAATTCATACATACCAAAATGGAAAGAAACCGTAGATTTACCATAAACATAATATTTTCAATTCTTTTAGGCTTAATTGTAATCGGGTTGATCTTTTTTTCCCCAGACTCTAAGCTTCCTGCTAGAGGCAATGCAGAAGAAACTTTTGAAGGAGTTGTTGCTGAAGTAGAAAACACTGAAGAAGAGCAACCAACTGGTGAAAAGTATCTATTTCAGGCTTTGCAAGTAAAAATAAAAACTGGTGAGCAATCAGGAGAAACTCTTGAGATTGTTAATGACTCATTTGCAACACAGTCGCGGGTGGAATATGAATCTGGTGATAAAGTTTTAATTGGGAAAACAATTGATTTTGAGGGCAATGAAGTCTATTACATAATGGATTTCTTGAGAATTGACGCTTTACTTGTATTTTTCGGTTTTTTTGCAATCCTTGCGATTGTTATAGGTGGCAGATGGGGAACGGCTTCACTTGTAGGTATGGGATTTTCTTTTCTTGTGATTTATAAATTTGTATTACCTCAGATACTCCTTGGGAACAATGCAATCCTAGTCGCTATCATAGGCTCAGCTATAATTATCCCAGCAACATTTGCACTTTCGCATGGCTTAAATGCGAAAACACTTCTTGCGGGTGTAGGGACAGTGATGACTCTGCTTATTACTGGGGTAATCGCGACTTTTGCGATAGACCTTCTTCGACTAACTGGGTATGGATCAGAAGAAGGAATTTACCTGAGACTACAACTCGGAGAAGTAGCAAACATGCAAGGAATTCTCCTAGCAGGTGTTATAATTTCATCGCTTGGAGTACTTGATGACATAACGATATCTCAAGCTAGTGTTGTTAATGAACTAAAGAGCGCAAACAAAAAGTACGGATTCACTCAGTTGTATAAACGTGGCATGAACGTAGGTCGAGATCACATAGCTTCGCTTGTTAACACTTTAGTTCTGGTTTACGCAGGAGCGTCATTACCTTTGATGTTATTGTTTTTAAACAGCACAATGAGTTTCGCGGAGATTGTAAATATTGAGATGATTACAGAAGAGATATTTCGGACACTTGTTGGTAGTATCGGTCTGATCCTAGCAGTGCCTATAACAACACTATTAAGCGCATATTTTTATACTAGAAAATCAATAACCAAATCATGAATTTATCACTAGGGATAGTAGGGTTACCAAATGTAGGGAAATCTACTTTGTTTAATGCGTTAACAAGACAAGCCGTACCTGCTGAAAATTATCCGTTTTGTACTATAGACCCGAATGTAGGAGTTGTCGCCGTTGCAGATTCAAGATTTGATGGACTTGTTTCTGCAGTAAATCCGGAGAAAATTACTCCGGCAGTAGTTGAATTCGTCGATATAGCAGGAATTGTAAAGGGTGCTCATAAAGGAGAGGGGCTGGGGAATGCTTTTCTTGCAAATATTCGAAATGTGAATGCTGTAGTCGAAGTTATCCGAGTCTTTTCAAACAAAAACATAACTCATGTGCACGAGAATATCAATCCTCGTTATGACCGTGAAGTCATAGAATCAGAGCTGATTTTAAAAGATCTTGAAACAATCGAGAACAGAATTAAAAAAATAGAAAAAGAAGCCAGAACAGATAGTGCGAAAGCCACTCAGTTAGAAGAATTAAACAATATCAAAAAGACTCTAGAAGAGGGCAAGCTCGCAAACCAATACAAAACAAAAGCTTCAAACAAGGATCTGGCAGAAATGCGAAAAGAGCTGTTCTTGCTTACAGATAAGCCGTTCATTTATCTGGTTAATGGAGATTGGTTGAGCATAGAACCAAATTTTGCGGGAGAATTAAGACAGTCACTTGGTATTGATGAAAATTCTCCAATCTTGCCCATCAACATATCTTTAGAATACGAACTTACGACTCTTTCAAACGATGAAAGAGAAGAACTTATGAGTGAAGTAGGAATGACTTTTAGAGGATTGGATGAATTAACAAGGATAGGTTATAGACTCCTTGAGCTAATATCGTTTTTTACTGCTGGACCTGAAGAAGTCAAGGCATGGACTATCAAAAAAGGCTCAACTGCTCCTCAAGCTGCTGGAGCGATTCACACAGACTTTGAGAAAAAGTTTATAACAGCAGAAGTGTCTAAAGTTAACGACTTTATAGCAAATCCTAACTGGGGGGTACTTCGAGAGAAGGGGAAAGTTAGTTTAGAAGGACGGGATTATGTTGTTCAAGACGGAGATGTAATTGTTTTCAAACACGGTGCATAAACAGAAAAATACCGCTAAATTGTTCTCTTTTTTGTTTAATTGTGCTAATATCTCTTCTATCGCTAGTTGCGAGTATTAGTTGTTTTGTTTAGTAAAAATTATTGTAGATTTATATGAAATACGAATTGATGTTAATCATGAAGCCGATGTTGACAGAAGACATCAGAGCTAATGTACTTAAGAAGATCGAAGATACAATCACCAAAGCAAAAGGTAAAGTTTTAACTCAGGACCTTTGGGGGAAACGTCATTTGGCCTATCTCATTGAGGGAAATGAAGAAGGTTACTACGTTGTTTATACTTTCGAACTTGACCCATCAAAAATATCTGAGTTAGACAATCAACTTAAATTCCAAAATGATATTTTGAGATATCTTCTCAGTAAAGAGGATTAATTTATTTTTTATTTGTTAATAAAATAGGATGTCAACTTCTAGATCAGTAAACAAGGTAATCTTAATAGGAAATTTAACCAGAAACCCAGTCCTTCGAACAATCGGAAACGGATCAGTTGTATGTAATTTTGGTATTGCTACAAACGCAACATGGAAAGATGGAGGAAGCAATGTTCAAGAAAGAACAGAATTCCATAATTTAGTTGCATGGAACAAGCTTGCAGAAATTTGCGCACAAATTCTTTCAGTGGGAATGTTGATCTATGTAGAAGGAGAACTTAGAACAAGAACATGGGACGATGCTAATGGTGTTCGTCACCACAAAACCGAAATCAAGATCAACGATATGAAACTCCTAGATGATAAAGGCAAAAAAGGAGTGGGAATTGATGAAGCTAAAAAAGCATCAGAGGAAACGGAAGGAGAAGATATGGAAGCAGAAGCAGTAACAACAACAGATGAAGTAGAAACTGAAGTTGAACAGGAAGATGAACCAAAAGACGAAGCTGGAGATGATCTATTTTAATAAATAAGCATGGCAAAGAAGAACGCAAAGAAAAAAATAAAAAAACTTCCAAAACCATCGTGTCCGTTTGGAGGAGATAAAAGCAAAATAAACTACAAAGACGTTTATAAGCTAAAGAAATTTATCACTACACGCGGTAGATTAATTCACCCAGATAGAACAGGTGTATCTCCATCATGCCAGAGAAAATTGGCAAGAGAGATAAAACGAGCACGATATATGGCATTGCTACCGTACAACGAACTTACATAAAAATTAGTCAAAGACTGCCCAATGTCATCAGCTTTAACCTATTTTCTAGCTGGGAAATACTTTTCTAGGGTTTTCTCATTATCAGACGAGCAAAAGGTCTTAAAAAACTCTCTCCAACTTTTCCGCCTTCCTGAAGAATTCCATGACTGGTATTTCGAAAAAAAATTAAAAGGATTTCCAGAAAACCAAATCTTAAAAACATCATCGGCAGAGGTTGATAGAGTCACATCAAATCTCTCTAAGCTTTCGGACAAGTTTAATAGAAATGTCCAGTTAATTGATTTTGGTTATAGTAAACTCAAAACGTTTTCTAAAGAGAAAGTAGATGTAAAGTCTGTAAATCTAGAAAAAAGTTTACACGCTAAGAAGATTCAGAATTATGTACGGAAATATAATTTATCACAAGATTTGGTGATAGACGCGTTTACCTACTTCCCCGTATTAGACGATGCAAATCCTGTTAAATCCCTAACCGAAGGCTATGTTTTGCAAGGTGTAAATATTGAACAAGAGGTTGTGATATTAACAGGGGAAATGATCTGGAGTGGGTGGTTTAGCTTGAATTCTCTTTCTTATTATCTATATTTAGCAAAGAAAAGCCAATGTCTGATAATAATCGACGTATGGGGTTTCCTACAGCAGGTTTTGAGTGACGGAGTATTATTTAAAGAAATCTTGGTCTCTAAAACAATAAATGATTTACTCGAAGATGTAACAGTAAGTATTCTGTCGTTAAGCCCTAAAGATCTTATAACCAAGGAAATATCTGAAAAAGTCGAAAGTACTTCGATTAAAGGACTTTTTAAAAATATTAAGATAGAAAAAAATTACTCTTCAGACTTTTCTCATAAGCCAGACTATGTACTTACTGACACATCAGAAATTATGAGCAGCAAAATTATTAGATTAGGTCTTGATATCAATCGTGTAAAGACTTTGCCATTAAGTATTCTAGGAAGAAAAAATGTTACATTAGAATATCCAAAGGAGTATCTAATACAAAAAAGTGAAGGTCAAAGAGTAGAGTGGCAAGAAGATATTGGGCAAAAACAGCTTTTTGAACAAAGTTTTGCAAAAACCAAACTACCAAAACAAGTAAAACTTAGTGTGAAAGAAGGTGAGTATGTAGCAAAAGGACAGAAAATTGGAGACAGAACAGTTCTAAAAGGGATGTTAAAAGAGAAAGTCTTATCACCATCACAAGGCAGAATCAGTACTAAGTATTTTAACCTGGGACTATTAAAATTCTTAACTAAAACATCTAGTGAGACTTTCTACTCACCCTTCGAAGGGGAGATTTTAGACATCAATAAAAGCGATCCGAAAATTAAACTCTCAGTTAGCGCAAACAGCTATACTATTTTCCCGGCGTATAAGATAGGGGAAGATATTAGTGGGATTTTAGTTACTCCGCAAGAGATTTCAGAGAGTCAAGAGGAAAAGATTTTACTTCTCAAAGATTCATCTCTGTCTGGAATCACCGAAGAATCTATAATCAAAAATAATATTGCTGGAGTAGTCTTTTTGAAAGCAAATTATGTGTTTTTGAAAAAGCTAGTCACGAAATTAGATGAACATAAATTAAATTTGACAATCGTAGTTTTGAACCCATTTTCTCTAAAGGGAGTCGAACTGCAAAACGAGATCCTTTTCCTCCATACAGGAAAGATAGCGATCATAGACAACAAAAATTTGAGTCTACTTCTTCCGCAAGAAGAACTAAAACAAATATTTCTCCGACTTAAATCTAAGATGGGAAAGAGGTTCTCGCGAGGTTTAGCCAAAGGAGAAGAAGTGATGATTTTCAACTATTCTACTCAACATCGGTATGCTAGAATAGAGAAGTTTTCTAACAATAACCTGTCTATAAACACCAAAGACGGCATACATCAGACAGATCTGGCAAACATTTCTAAATTTAACATTACAGAATTCAATGCAGACTAACTCTAGCAACCCATCTAAATATTTATTGATGCTGTTGGTATCAATAATTATTTTTATTGCAGGCTTTCAAACAGCTAAATTAGACGCTTTACGAAAATTCGGGAGTAAACAAATTAGCTATGAAGTTTCCGGAGATCTGAAATCTGAGAAAAACGGAGTAGATGTGAATTTGTTGTGGGAAGTATGGGATACACTCGAAGATGAGTATATAGATCCAGATAAAATTGATGGCCAAAAATTACTTTACGGAGCAGCAAACGGTTTAGTTGAAGGACTCGGAGATAAATACACAAACTTCCTCTCTCCTGAAGAAAAACAAGACTACTTGAGCTCAAACAAACGTGAATTTCAAGGTATCGGAACTACTCTTGCTGAAGAAGATGGATTAGTACTTATCGAATCACCGGTTGATGGTTTTCCTGCACAAAAAGCGGGTCTAAGAACAAATGATATTATCTTAAGAGTAGATGATGTAGACGTTCAAGGAAAAAGCGTTACAGAAGTTGCTTCTATGATCCGTGGAGAAGCTAATACAAAGGTCCGAATTTCTTACTATCGTCCAAGTACTAATGAAAATAAAGAAGTGGAGATAGTTCGTGCAGTTATAAATCTTGATATCCTCGAAACTAAAGACTTGGGAGACGGCATTGTAATGCTTAAGGTATATCAGTTTACAGACGAAAGTGTAGAAATTTTTAACAGAGAATGGGATAAAGAAATTAGCAAAGTAATAAGCATGAACCCTAAAGGACTGGTTATTGATCTAAGGAATAATCCAGGAGGATTTGTAGATGCAGTCAAATATACTCTAGGAGAGTTTCTTCCAAATGGAACAGTGGTATTCCTAGAAGAGAATAAAACTGGGAAGAGAACGACATTCAAAGTTAACAGGAATGGTAGGCTTCAAGATATTCCATTAGTTGTGTTGATTAATGAAGGAAGTGCTTCTTCTTCTGAGATTTTTGCCGGAGCAATCCAGGATAATGAAAGAGGTGCAATTGTTGGAACTGAAACAGTCGGAAAAGGAGTAGAGCAGAGATTGATTGACCTTTCTGATGGATCAATGTTGCAAGTTGTTTTCCAGAAATGGCTAACTCCGAATGGTCGAAATATCAGTGTAGAAGCACCGATTAAACCTGACCACGAAGTAAAAGAACCAGATGAACAAGTCGGGAAGGCTACTGAGTTGCTAAAGTAACTGAAAAAACTCTGTCTCGACCAAATAAGTCTTTGTAGATTTTCGCCTTATAAGGTTTCCTTAGAGTATCCCTGAAAATCTTATCAACGTTAGTTGCTTTTTCTGAGTGTATTTCCAGGAACATAGCTCCTCCAGGTTTCAAATTCATGTTTGCAGAAATTGCTAGATGTCTGTAGAAGACTAGACCATCTTTTGAGTCTGTAAGGGCTATTTTAGGCTCAAAAAATAATGATTTATCTAGCTTAAAGTATTCTTCTTCGGGTATGTAGGGTGGGTTGGATACGATCACATCGAACATACCTTTTGGTTTAGTTAATAAATAATCCTCCACTTTAAACTGAAGATCATTAAGTTTATCTGAAGGCAAAATTGCTTCTGCATTTTTCTTGGCGACATTAATCGTTTTATTAGATTTATCAGTTGCTAGTATTTTAGATTTTGAGTTTGAATATTTTAATATCGAAATAGAGAGACAACCAGAACCTGTTCCAATTTCTAGAATGGTCGAAGATTTTTTCGATTTTAAGAGATTCAATATCAAGTCTACAAGTAATTCGCTTTCAGGGCGGGGGATTAGCGTGTTCTTGTTCACCAGATACGAATCACCATAAAATTCTATGTTATTTATAATATACGAAACTGGAATTCCTTGTTTGATCTTATTGATTTGATCTCTAACCACATTGACTTGAAGGAGTGTCAATGTTTTATCAACATTTGATAAAACATCTATTGTTTTAACCCCAACAACCTCAGAAACAATCTTGAGAGCAATATTGAAACTATTCGGATACTGATGTGAAAGTGCTTCAGATAAGATGTTAAGAGTGGATCCAAATGTATGTAAAGCCATAAGACAAAAATAACAAGATCGTTACATTAAAGTAGAGGATAGTTCAATTAGCATGTTTTCGATATTCCCTCCGAGTATATCCTGAATACCAAACCATGATTTTTTTATTCTGTGGTCTGTGACTCTGTTCTGTGGAAAATTGTATGTTCGAATTTTGTCTGATCTGTCACCACTTTTGATAGAATCTTTTCTCATATCATCAATATTTTCATTTCGTTTTTTCATTTCTATTTCGTATAGCCTACTTCTGAGTATCTTCATAGCTTGTTCTTTATTCTTATGTTGCGATTTTTGGTCTTGGCATGTAACAGAAATACCGCTTGGCTTGTGTGTTATGCGAACTGCAGAATCTGTGGTATTTACACTTTGTCCACCAGGACCACTAGATCTAAAGGCAAAAATTTCGATTTCAGAGGGGTCAATTTCTACTTCAAATTCATCTACGAGGGGTAGAACAACAATCGAGGCCGCAGAAGTGTGTATCCTGCCTGAAGTTTCAGTTGCAGGTATTCTTTGTACTCTATGGACGCCACTTTCGTGTCTCAAAAGGGAGAAGCTTTCTTCGGAATTGACCTCAAGAATAGCTTCTTTAATGCCCCCAAGTTCGGATTCACTCGCAGACATCAAGGTTGTCTGCCAACCTTTTAGTTTTGAAAAGTTGCTATACATTGTTAATAACTCTTGTGCAAAAAGGGAGGCTTCAATTCCGCCTGTGCCTGCGCGGATTTCGATTATACATGGAAGAGTACCACCACTTTGTTTGAGAAGCGTCTCGGATAGTTGGTTTGTAATATTTTCTAGCAGAAGTTCATCCTCTTTGATAATATTTCTGTAAAACTCTAGCTCCTCGTGGTTTTTGTTGTTTCTGGTCTCTTCTTGCGATTCTTCTATCTCGTTTTTTAAAGCCAGGTATTTTTTAGCTAAGGTGTAAAGGGGTTTCATTTTTTCAAACTCTTTACTTAAAGAAATATAGAGCTTTTGGTCTTTATAGATATCAGGGGAGTTAAGTTGGGTTTGGACTTTCTCGAAGTCTTCAACTATTTGTTTGATTTTTGAGTCCATCTAGGTTATTTAACCTTGGAAAGCATGTCCTTGAGGGTGAGTTTGTTTCCAGAGGATACAGATGTAGTTCTCTGTCGTCTTCTTAGTTGTTTTTCTTTTTTGTAGGAAAGTTTATCTTGATCTGCTGATTTCCTTTTATCTTCGAATTTTCGAACTAGGTTTTCCGAGTCAACAATTCTGTGTTTCCCTGTGTAAAAGGGGTGACTTAAGTTTGTTACTTCAGAAGTGATTTCTTCTTTTGTGCTTACCAACGTAAAAGTTTTCCCTGTTGAGAGATCGGTAACTTTAGCTTTCTTGTATAATTTTGGATGTATTCCTTTTTTCATAATTTGAATTCTTAGCTTGGGAATTATAACAGTTAATTATTATATGTTCAATAACACAATTTGTTGATAGAAAATTTGTTTATAATGTTATAGTATAATTCATTAATTATGAAAGATAGAGTATGAAAATAAAGAAGAAAAAAAGCAACATTTTGATAACTACCGATGGAAAAGAAGTGGTTATAATGAATAAGCATGACGAGTCTTATGAAGATAAAGACTTGGTAGTAAACTTAACTGATGTAGAAATTCCTTCTGGAAAAATAATTGCCTCTCCCGGAGAGTTCGAGATTTCGGATATTCTAGTGAATGTATACAGTTTCGGTTCTGATTTAGATGAGCCTTCAATCATCTCTATTGATGGTGATGAAAATATAAAAATTCTTTATCTTACTGAAAGTGTTGATGTCCTAGATAAATCAATTTTAGATAAATTACCTGATACAAATATCCTGCTAATGGAATTAACTAAAGAAAATATAACAAAAAAACTTCAAATAGTTAATGATATTGAACCTGATATTTTTGTGCCTTTATCTGACAAAAGTATAGAAGAAGACCTTGCAAAAGACCTGGGGGTGAAAGACGTGGAAGAAATGGTAACCCTGAATTTTAGTCACAAAGATTTTACAGAAGAATCTTCAGACTTACTTGTCTACTTTTTAAAGTAAACTAAAAATTGGATATCAAACTACCTCCTCAAAACCTCGAGGCAGAAAAGTCTGTTTTAGGAGCGATATTACTTGATCCTGAAGCCATCTATAAAGTTTCAGAGATAATATCAGAAAAAGACTTCTATGATAAAACTAATGGGCTTATCTATGCTTCGTGTATCGAGCTTTTTTCCGGACAAAAACCAGTCGATGTGTTAACACTTTCAGCAGTATTAAAGAAAAAGAAAAAGCTTGCAACTGTAGGAGGTGTTAAATTTTTATCCGAAATAGTTTCGAGCGTTCCCACTTCCTCACATGTTGAGGAATATGCCAACCTTGTGAAAGACGCTTCAGTTAGACGGCGGATAATATCTCTTGCTGGGAAGTTGGAAAAAATGTCTTACCAAGAAGACAACGAACTAACAGAACTCCTAAATGAAGCTGAAAAATCTTTAATACACATCTCTGAATCAAGTAGTAAAAGTGATTTTGCTCATGTGAGTACACTACTCGAAGAAGCATACGAAAGAGCAGAGGAACTTAGTCGAAATCCAGGTTCAGTCAGAGGTATTCCTACAGGATTTGGTTTTTTAGATAAGCTTCTTGGTGGTTTCCAAAGATCCGATCTAATAATTTTAGCTGCTCGACCTTCTGTAGGTAAAACTGCTTTGCAATTAGATATCGCAAGACATGCTGCAGTGAATGCAAAAAAAACAGTAGCGATTTTCTCACTGGAAATGTCTAACTCTCAACTGATGGATAGAATTTTAGCAATGCAGGTAGGGATGGGACTGTGGGATTTGAGAACAACGGGAAATATCAAAGATGAATTTTTCCCCAAAATTTCCGACGCAATCGGAATGCTTTCTGAAACAAATCTCTATATCGATGATACTCCAGGTATAAGTATTTTAGAATTACGATCTAAAGCAAGGAAATTGAAGCTAGAGAAGGGCTTAGATCTTGTAATTGTTGACTATCTTCAGTTGATTGTAGGGAATAATAAAGAAGGAAGAGTACAAGAAGTGTCCGAAATTTCTAGATTCCTCAAAGCTATCGCAAGAGAGTTGGATGTTCCGGTTTTGGCGTTATCTCAGCTAAGTAGGGCAATCGAACAAAGATCTGACGGAAATCCTATGCTTTCAGATTTAAGGGATTCTGGTTCTATTGAGCAAGATGCGGATATAGTAATTTTCCTTAGTCGAATAGGTGGGGATGCAGAAAATAGCGATAATAGAATGCTTACTGTGGCAAAACACAGAAACGGACCTACTGGAAGCGCTGAACTATTCTTTGTAAAAGATCAAGCTCGTTTCAGAGAGATAGATCGCTATCATCAATAATTAAAATATGCTAAATTTAGTAATAATAAATTTTTTTTCTTATCTATAATGAATAATCCACAATCCACGAATATGCCAAAAGATCAGAATGTACTGTCTTTTATGATGCAATTAGTTCAAGAAAGATACGGAGATGAAGTAGAGATAGAATTCCTAAATCAAGAAGCTGACAGACTATATGATGAATTCGGCAATAATCTGGTGAATTACTTCGAACCAATGCTTTCTGAAGAACAAAAACAGAGTTTTGATGCTCTAGTAGCAAGTTCTCCAGATCAAGAAAAACTCTTGGAATTTCTAATAACAAACATTCCAAACCTCGAACAGCAAATCCTTCAAGTCTTGGTGGATTTCAGAAATACTTATTTGAGTGCTGAAACTAACGCTCAGTAAATTGTAAAATTTTCAAGCCATGGCTGGTGCCGGAGCAGCAATAGGAAAACTGAAAGCAGAAACTAGTGCTCTGGAGGGACAAAAACAAGAGGCGATGAAAGGGCGAGAAAGTCTGAAATCAGCTATTTCGGCTATGAAAAATCAGAAAGGGGAGCTTCAATCCAATTTAAAGCAGCTCTACACTGGCTTAGACAGAATAAATTCAGCAATATTTGAACTGAAAAATCATCCTTTGGGAAGTGAACATCCTCAAGTAGCAGAGCAGTTAGGAAAGTTAAGAACTCAAAAAGAGCAGATTATAAATCAAATCGCGTATCTCAAAAATGGGGTAAAGCAAATTAACCAAAGAATAGTAGACTTTTCCGAAAAGTTGATGGCTCTAGGACAGAATATTGAGATGATAGGTGGAGCCATAAATGCGAGACAAAATGCTCTTCAGCAGATAGCAGGACAAGTTGCGGCACAGAAAATAACACTCAACAGTAACCGCGAAGCGGGCAAGAAAAAAGGCTAACCAACTTTAAATTTTCCCTTAATAAAGATATAATCGATTTATCGTATATTCTTACTTACATAGCAAAATTTGAGTACTATGTGGGTTCAGAATTTGCCAAGATGGCGGAACTGGTAGACGCGCCGGACTCAAAATCCGGTCCCTTCGCGGGGGTGTGGGTTCGATTCCCTCTCTTGGCACCAAATTAATTTATGTTTAGAGGAAACATGTCATATATCCCAAGCAACTCTTTAAGAGAAGGATCATTATTTGTTCGTGATGGTCAAAAATATATGGTACTTAAGTATCAGCACATAAAAAAAGGCAGAGGACAAGCAGTAATTCGAGTAAAAGTAAAAAATATTGTCACTAAAGCTAATACCGAACTTACATTCACTAATGAAGAGAAGTTAGAAGAATTTAACGCGGAGAAGAAATCAGCTCAGTATCTTTATCGAGATGGAGATATCTTTTTCTTTATGGATAACGAAACTTTTGAGCAATACGAACTTAAGGCTGAAAATATTGAATCTCAGCAATTCTATCTGATTGAAGGAACTAAAGTAATAATACTTTTCGTAGAAGAGGCTCCTCTTAGTATAGAAATTCCGAAATCTGTTGTACTTGAAGTTACACATACCGAACCTGCAAGCGCAGGAAATACAGCAACAGGTGCCCTGAAAAATGCTGAATTAGAAACAGGATTGGTTGTATCCGTTCCGTTGTTTATAAAAACCGGAGACAAAATCAAGATTAACACAGAAACAGGTAAATATACTGCTCGAGAATAATAATTATTAATAAATAAACTATGATAGATATAATTCTCGAACTTATAGACTTTAACGAAAGCGTTGACTATTCAGTTGTAACAAAGATAGTGTTGGCTTATCTGGTGTTGTTATGGATATTCGTGTCAATTTGGGTTTTTAACGATGCTAAATACAGGTTTAACAACATGATAATAGCTATTCTTCTCGGTATATTGAATCTAGTACTATCATTTCCATTTTTGTTGATCTACTTGTTAGTTAGACCTAGTCACAGAGACGATGATGACGATTTCTCAGAAGAAGGGGGAGTTAATATCCCGATTGTAAACTTTACAAAAGATGATGGTGTTGTGATTTCATTGCAGTTAAAAATAGACTCTAAAAAAATAGTAGAAGATAAAATTGACTATAAACTGGATGTTGCACTTACTAAAGATGATAATACAGTAATTCCGGGTAGAGTAGAAATTTCGGCTTCAATACCTGAAAAAGAAGAAACTGAGCAAACAAAAGTGCCGTTTACAGTAAGACTCAGAACAAAAATGAAAAGTCTGATAGAGTCTTTCAAGGAAAAAGTAGGAAACCTCAAATCTAAATTATCAGGAAAATTGAAGAGAAAGGAAAACGTAACGGTAGTGATAAAAGACGAAAATCTCAAAGAGGATGAAAAAGTCCTTCCTGCAAAGGAAACACGCTCAAAGAAAAAGAAAAATAAGTCTAAAAAGAAAAAGCGCAAATGAGAACTGCCTCAAAATATGAAGTTAACAATTCTCGGTTGTCGAATGGCTTGCCTCTTCTTACTATAAACAACTTCGACTCCCAATCGGTTACGATTTTGTTACTTGTCAGATCGGGATCTACTGCCGATAAACCTGGGTTCTCGGGCTCAGCTCACTTTCTAGAACACATGTTTTTTAAAGGAAGCAGAAAATACCCATCGAGTATAGAGCTTGCAATGGAGATTGAACTCCTTGGTGGGATCACAAATGCTTTTACATCATATGAATATACTGGATATTACCTGAAGATTCCGGCCAAAAACCTTGAAAAAGCTTTGTACCTTTTTTCAGACGTTATTTATAATCCTAGATTCTCGGGAGAAGAGTTAATTAAAGAACGAGGGGTCATCGCAGAAGAAATCAAAATGTATGATGATTATCCTTCAGAAAAAATTAAAGACGAGTTTGAAAAAAGGTTGTTTAAGGGAAATGCATTTGGGAGAAATATAGCTGGTAGTTTAGAAAGTATAGCAAAGATTGACGAAAAGATACTTCGTGATTTTCTTAAACAGAACTATACACTCGATAATATGATGTTAGTAATTTCAGGAGATATTGACACAGATACTTTCCAAAAACTAGCTGAGAAAGCATTTGGAGAAAATCAAAATAACAACAAAAAAATAACAATACCTTCAAACAAATTACCGAACGAAATCGATAATAAATATTTCCATATTGAGCGCAAAACAGGACAAGCACATCTTGTGTTGGGTGGTTTTGCAGTTGAGAGAAATAATAAAGATGAATATCCTTTTAAACTCGCTATGACAATTTTAGCAGATGGTTTCGGAAGTAAGCTGTTCCAAGAACTTAGAGAAAAACAAGGAATTGCGTACTACTTAGGAGGAGGGGTGTCTTCATATACAAATACGGGGAAATATTCTATAAAAGCGGGGATTTCAGTGGATAAACTCCAAGTAGGTATACTCTCGATTCTAAGCTCGATGAAAGAAATCTCGAACGGAGAATTTTCGGATAAAGATTTACAGCGCGCAAAGTCATATTTCACCGCAGAAATTCTGGATAACATAGAAACCGCAGAAGACAAGGCGGTATGGTATGGATTAAATAGCCTATTAAGAAATAAACTTATCTCACCAGAAGAAAAAATTGCCGAAATAGACTCGATCACGAAAGATCAGCTTTGTACGACCTGGAATAAAATCGTATCCAATGATAATCTGATATTGGGAGTTATTTCTGAAAATAGTTTAGACTTCTCATTTATAGATGAATTTACTTTCTAATCCGAACAACATAGGGGTAGCGATTTTTAGTGTTTTGATAATTTTCTTTAATTGGAAATTCTTTTTGAAATCCTATAACTACAGGAAAATTTTTGATTTCACTTACATGTTTTTGTTTCTTGGTTTTTTCTCTGAAAGACTTATTTCCTTTGTGCAAAATAGAGAAGGGCTTTCAGGATTAGGTTATGGCCTTCTTTCTTCTGAACAGCTTCCCTGGATTGCGCTAAATCTAGATAGATACCAAGGTTTTTCTTTAGTAATATTTTTAGCGGGTGGTTTAGTAGGGATTCAAATATATAATTTTATAAACACTACTGCTAAATTTAGTTTCAAATCACTAGAAGTGTTTGTGCGGATATTCCTTTTATCACTTCTTCCCTGGATCGGAATCTCATTGTTATTTGTGTTTCTGAGATCTGACTCAACTTTTCCAAAGAGTGCTGAAGTGCTACATTTTGTTTTAAGAATTGTGCTTATCGGAATTCTGATAGGATTATATAAATCGAAAACGGCATTTTGGGAAAGTCATCTAGGATTTTACAGTGCTTTAGTGTTATTTCTATTTTCAGTTTTCGAGATAGTCTTAGAATTTTTCTCTCCAACCTTTAGACCAGAAATCTTTGGTGCATTTTCGGTTGCTCAGTTGATAGGGGTTCTTATAGTGATCTTATCAATTAACATCTTTTTAACAGCACTTTCAATAATTCAGGACTCGTTTATCAGGAAAAAATATGCTCCCGAGAGAGACTTCACCACAAGAGGGTTTACCATATCGTTTGCTAATAAAAGAAGAGTAAGTAATCCTCTTAACATCAGACTAAAAAACTTGGCTAGAAATTCTTCAAGAACAAAAAGAAAGCAAGAT
>CAZZFI010000004.1:0-21886 GCA_964653475.1 uncultured Candidatus Saccharibacteria bacterium
TTGACCGAAAAACTGGGCTAGCGATGTCAGAAAAATTAGAAAAAGAACTAAAGCCCCAATACGAAGATATCGACTCTATAAGCTATGTTAAATCAAGCCACGGAACAAGTGTTCGTGTTAGCGTAAAGATTAAACTTAAAATCCAAGATACTACTTTTGAGACAAAAGCTTCGATTTTCGACAGGAGTAAACTTAGTTATAACGCAATTATCGGGAGAAAATCGCTGAATAAATTCTTGATCGATCCTTCTAAAACACTCTGAATTTATCAGTTTCCTATACTTTTAAAACCTGTTTTCAGAACTTCTATGTGATCTAACGACTCTAGGATTCCTCTAATTACAGCTTCTTGCGGATTTTCGACTACATGAAATGGAACTCCTATTGCGTCAGTAAAAAGTTCGTCAATACCTCGAAGTTGAGCTGTTCCACCACTAAGTACTATTCCCCTATCGATAATATCTGAAGACAATTCAGGAGGAGTTTTTTCTAGTACGTTTTTGATTGAATTAAGAATTTGATTTAAAACAGAAGTTATCGGTTCTACAAAATCATTCGAAGTTAGATGGATTGAATGAGGTAAACCAGTTGACATATCACGTCCACGTACATGTTTTTCTAGAGGTTTATCTAGGAGTTTTGCACTTCCGATGTCGATTTTGATCTGTTCTGCCATTTGCTCTCCAATTGTTAAATTGTATTTTTTTCTAACATGATTCACTATCGAATCGTTTATTGTATCGCCTGCAACTCTTTTTGATTCGTAGGTAACAATTCCGTTCATAGAGATGATTGCGATTTCGCTTGTTCCACCCCCCATGTTGACTATCATGTTTCCGGCAGATGAACTCACAGGGAGTTCTGCTCCAATTGCAGCAGCTATTGGTTCTGGGACAAGGTAAACTTTACCTGCTCCAGCACTGATTGAGGCTTCTATGACTGCACGTTGTTCAACGGAGGTTATTCCAGCAGGGACACTTATCATAACCTCTGGTTTGAAAAATCTTGTACTACCAATAGCCCGGTTAATCATAGCTGAAATTAACGCCTCAGTTAGTTTATAACTGGCTATAACTCCTTGTTTGAGGGGACGCCTTGCAATAATATTTCCCGGGACTTTACCAAGCATTTGTTTCGCATTTTTCCCGACTGCAAGAACTCGTTTGCTATCCATATCTATCGCAACAACTGTTGGTTCGTTAAGAATAATTCCTTTCCCTTCAACTGCTACAAGGATGTTTGCTGTTCCCAGATCTATTGCTAATTTTTTACCTCGCATATTACTGTTTTAATAGAATGAACTGTTTGCTATACTAATTCTCCTTCCCGTTGATCAATTATAAAAGCGTATATGTCTAATAAGCAAACAAGAAAAAACAAAATACTAACATTTCTAGCAGTATTGCTAGTTGTAACCTTTTTTATATTAGGTACTATTATAGCAATTATAGTAACCGAAGGCGGAAAGTTTACTAGAGATGGAATTGTCGAAACTGGAAGTATCCGACTACAAATTCAACCTAGTGACAGAAATGTTAACATCTTCATTAACGACAAACCAGTAAAACTTGAAAGTAGCTTTATTAACAATGTGTCTCCTGGCGAACACACTGTACGAATAGAATCTAATCAATTCCATGTATGGGAAAAACAAGTACTTGTCAGGCCAGCACTTGTTTCAAACGTCGAAGCAAGACTATTTCCACTTGAAGCAAAATTAAATCAGATCACTAAAACAAATATTGATCACGTCTTTTTCTCTGAAGATGGGAGCCTAGCTTACTATCTTGTAACAGATAGCGATCTTGAAGCATCAGAGCGCGGTCTTTGGTTACTAAGGCTAGATGATCAAGAAATATTTTTTAGACGAGGCTTTTCTCCGCTAAAAATTGCTTCTCATACTGACAGAATTTTCAGCTTGTTAAACTCGGAAGAGGTAAAAGTGGTTCCAGCAGATGATGGATCAAAACTACTAATCGTATCTCAAAAAGAAGAGAAATTCTTTGTTTTCGATCCACAAAACTCAGAAGCTGAAAAACTTACAGAAATAACTCTACAAATTGGTTTTAAACCTGATTCTGCTTTCTGGTTTAATAACAACAACTCAATTATCTTATCTAATAGCGAAATCGTATTAGAATTCAACCTTGTTAACGGCGAAAAAACTCTGATCAACTATACCCCTGGGAATGCCCCAGTATACTCAACCAACGGCTCTACTGTGATTTTTTATCAGCCAGCAAACGGACAATTATACAGTTACCAAAACAAAGTAATCAAAGATATTGAATTATCAGGAGTTATTATTCCAGATAACATTACAGTACTTAGAGTTACAACAGATGCAAAATCTTTATTGCTTACTTCTTCTAATGTTGACCATTATTTCCTAGATATTGAATTATCAAAACTACGATTAGTTCATAAAGGTTCAAAATTAATCGATTTCAGCTCTGATGGTAGTTCTGCGATTTTTAGTGCGGAAGAAAAAATAATTACTGCCATAATCGAAAAAATCGTTCCTGAGAAAGAACTCGCTATCAAAGTCAACACAACGCAAATCGACCCTTCTTATAATCCGCATTTTATTAACAACTCTAACCTAATCGTATTTAACATCGAAGCCCAGTCTATGCTCCAGGTAAGTGAAAATGATGGTTCTAACATCGTAAATATTGTCGAAAATACTAGTGTTATAAATGGTTACTATACTTTCCAGAGATCAGGATCTAGCGTGGTTGTGCTTATAACCGACAGTGCTGAGGAAAATGTACTCAACACAAACTTATTCAAATTGAATTTCGGAGGCGGAATTCTTCCTTTTGAGTTATAATAACTCCATAAAATAGGCTCATGTTGCTGTAGCTCAATGGATAGAGCAGATCCGTCCTAAGGATAAGGTTGGGGGTTCGACTCCCTCCAGCAACAAATCAACTTCCCAATTTCCCGTAGATTCCAGTCATTGAGTCGCTGAATACTTTGTAATCGAAAACTTCTTGTTTACCAAACCACAAAATAATTTCTGACTCTGCCTCAGTCACTTCTCCGCTTGCATGAACCAGATTATAAAGTGGTCGTTTTTGTTTATTCGCTTGTTCTATGCTATCAATTCCAAAATCTCCTCTTATAGTTCCAGGAAGTGCTTTAGAAGGAATTGTATCCCCGACAATTTTCCTGACCACATTTACCGCATCAGGACCTTCAAGTACCATCGCTAGAACTGGTCCGTGTGTTAAATAGTCTACATTCCACTGTTTTATCAATTTCCCTATTTCTTCTGGATCATCAGTCCCAAGCTCTTCCATCGGATCGATTCCTTTAGCTTTATAGTCTTCGAGAGTTCGTTTTCCGACTTTCAAAAACCATTCTTTGTTTGTTGGATAATGTCCTTGTCCCATGTCTAAAGTACTTTGTATAAATTCTAATGCGACCATTTTCAGCCCTACTCTTTCGAATCGACTTACTATCTTTCCCATTAGTCCTCTGCTAACTCCATCATGTTTTACAATAACTAATGTTCTCTCCATTGCAATCTTTATTAATAAATAATTATTTAATATGATCCTGTATAATCAGTCCTCATATAATTACCAAGATATTTGTAGTTTTTTCCAAACCAGTGCTGAATTTCTCTTTCTGCTTCATGTACACTATCAGATCTGTGGATCATATTTCGGAAAACTATTCTGCCGGACTTTACTGCGAACTGAGGAGTGTCAAATCCAAAATCTCCTCGAATTGATCCGATATCAGCCTGAGTAGGATCTGTTTTACCTATAATTTTCTCTACCACTTTTACTGCGTGGTTACCTTCCCAAACTGAAATTATTACTGGACTCTCTGTAAGATAAGTCACTAAAGACTTGTAAATCTTTTTTCCGATAGCTAATGGATCAGTAGTTCCCAAGTCTTCTTTCAAAAGGTCTAAATTTGATCCGTAATTGTTTAGAGTTTTTTCCCCCATTCCAATAAGCCAATCTTTTGTTCCTGGATAATTGTTCTTAGCCTGCTCTTCAGTCGCCATAATCATCCTAGCAGCAACTAATTTCAATCCAGTTCTTTCAAATCTAGAAAAAATTTCACCAACTAGACCTCTTTTTACTCCGTCTGGTTTGATCATAACAAAAGTTTTTTCTATGTTTGTGAGTTTATTCATTTTTTTATAATTTTATTTTTATCTAAAATATTTAAAATCGAATTTTTGACCTCCTCAATAGAAGAATTACCATCAACGACCTCCCATTTTGTCCAGACCTGATCTTTGGCTAAGTCTAAAAATGCTTTTCTGATTTTTTGTTGTTTTTTGAGACTTCTTTCAAAAATATCGAGTCCTTCATCATGCCCGTCCTCTTTCATTTTTCTTTGCATCGCGACATCAGGATCAACATCTAAGAAAATGACCATATCTGGTACGGGTAGAGCGAATTTTTCTGCTAAATTTAACGCTTCTTCAACAGACATAACATTCGAGAGCTTAGATTGATAGGCCAAAGTTGTTGTAAAATACCCATCACAAATGAAGTGAGTGTCTTTAGAACCAACTGTAGGGGTAATTTTGTGGCTCCATAATAGTTGATCTAAAACGAAAGCAAGAAACCATGACTGAGGAGTCATTTCGATTTCTTCGTGAAGTGCTGGATGAATAACATGTTTATAAATCTCACCTTGATGGTCGGGGAAATCCGTTGTAGAAATCTTGTCAGAACGGTCAGCTAGAAAATTCACAAGTTCAGATCGCTGACGACCTTTACCGGCTCCGTCAATTCCATCTATGACTATAAACATATTACTACGCTAAAAATTAAGGCTTATTCTATCAAAAATAAATATTAGTTCAAACTTTCGTACTAATTTACAAACAAAACCACCAGAATTTTATCCACACACCGAAAGTAGACGAATCACATTTATATCAAAGAAGAGAAATAAGATTGGACTACGCAAAAGATATTTATTTGTTGTAACCCCTTTCTGTTTTCACCTCGAAGTGTGAACCATCTGAATACACCGAAATAGTACCATGGAGATCTGTTCGATAAACCTTAACCTTATTCTCAGACAAAATATCTATAATTTCTTTGTGCGGATGATTATATCTATTATCTAAGCCTGCAGAAATCACTGATATATCAGGTTTAAGACTATTGATCAACTCGGTCGAAGTACTTGTTCTGCTTCCATGATGACTCGCTTTATGAAGTTCTATGTCTTTATTGATCTCCTTGACCATCGCACTTTCATATTCCGAAGAAAGATCACCAGCAAGATATACATCAAACTGCTTATAGCTGGCTAGTATAGAAACAGAAGAATCATTCGAGCCCAAACTTTCATCAAAACCAGATTTTGGCCACAAGGTATCGATCAAAAGACAACAGCCTATGACAAAATCGGTGCTTTCTGTTGCTTTTAGAACTTTTGAACCCTCCCTTTCCACGCCATCCATAAGGCGTTTGTAAACTAATGTTTGTTTTTGCTCTCCATTGTAAACAAAATTCTCGATTTTATATCTTTCAAAAACCTCTACTAAACCTATTATATGATCCGCATCACCATGAGTAGCGACCACAAAATCAAGTTTGTTTTGCCAAAACGGTAAAATTTTCGCCAACTCCTCGATTACTTCAGTCCTTGGTCCACCATCTATCAATACGTATTTCTTATCGGGCGTAACCAAAAGTATCGAATCTCCCTGCCCCACATCGAGAAAATGTACTTGAAAACGTTTTTCCTGGATATACGAGAAGTAATTACTCGCTAATAAAACTACCGATAAAAGTAAGACCAAAATATTTTTATACATTTTTCTTCATATATTCTCGATAATTAAACTCAAAAAAAACAATCACCAGAAAGGCTAGCACCAGTATCGCAATTTCTTTTAGATTAGTAGAGTAACTAATATCAGAAAAAGGTAACCCTGCAGTGAAATTAATAACTATTACCATTAATTCTAAACAAGCCCATACAAAATATCTAACAATGAGTCCCAAACTTTCACTAATCTCAGAAATTATTAGCCAGAATATTCCCCCAAGAGATATCAACGATACCAACGGCGCAATGAGTATATTCGCTAATAATGCGTAAAGAGTAACTTTCCCGAAATTTGCAAATGTTATAGGGAAAGTTACAAAAATCGCAGTCATAGTCGTAGAAACATCTTCATTTATAGTTTCCGGAAGGAATTTAGAAAAGAGTTTTGTCAGATGACTACTTATTAACATCAACCCTCCAGTAGCCGCAAACGAAAGCTGAAAACTCAAAGATCGATATGTGTAAGGATTTTGAATATGCATCAACACTGCGATAAAGATTAATATCAAAAACCCTGAAGTCCGCCTTCCCTTTAACTTTGCATATAACAAAACAAAGCCCATCAATGTCGCACGTAATGCCGGTATATTATCAACACCAACAAGCAATAGAAATACTAAAAGGCCGAAATAGCTGAAATATATCAAAGTCCTTCTGTGAAAATAACCAGCAGTAGACATAATCGAATTTATTATCAAAGAAATATTGTATCCTGAAACAGCAACCACATGAGTAGTCCCACTTATTGATAGATTCTTAGCAAACTCCTGGCTGAACTGCTCACGTGTCCCAATAATCATCCCTGCGAGCAACTTTGCGTGCGGATCAGGGAATGTGGAGTTAATTTTCATCACAACATTCTCACGCACTAGATTAATCTTTTCTTCGTAGAACTTTGAGCTAGATTCAACGTTGTTTAATTTGGGGTTATTTCCTGTTGCATAAATGTTGTTTGATTTCAGATACTCAACATAGTCAAACCCATCAAAATTTTCTGGTTTCTCTAAATAAACTCCCATCTCGATCTTATCTCCTTTTTTAATATGTATAAATCTAGATACTTTAGCCTGAACATATCCCTGTTTAGGATAAATTTCTTTACCATCTTGAAACTCTAATCTCTCAGGTTTAAGCGTGAGAACCTGATCTAAACCTTTTGTATGTGGATACGCCACGATAACTGCGGTTAGTTCGACTTGATTTTCGGTAAATTCAGAAAGATTATTAGATCTATTTTGCGAAAGATATACAGTTAGTGAACCCAACAAAAATAGGAGTACGAGAAAAAATGTTCGAGGAAATAAAAAAACAGACAGTATTAATGCCGCCAAATACCATATTTTTTCTTCAAGTATCCCTAATTCATTTGATACTACACACCCGAAAATATAACTCAATAAAATGAAATATATTTTATTGTTACCCACTTTCTCTTGCAGATATTTAAACCTCAAAAGCAAGAATTCCGACAACATCAAAGACTGATTAACGATACGATATTGTTATAAGTCTTTTCTCCAATACCTTGTACATTTTTCAAATCTTCAACTCTAGAAAATGGTCTAGCAGAGATAATCTTAGAAGCAGTTGCCGGTCCTACATCTGGAAGAGTCTCTAGTTCCTGACTAGTTGCGCTATTTATACTAACTTTGCCAGATATACTTCCTACTGATCCAGAAGATGAACTCGAGCTTTTCTGATCTTTCTCGAATAATGCTGGGATGTAAATCTTTTGTCTCTCTTCAACCAAAGCTGAGAGGGATATGTCTTTATGTACTTTATGTAGGTCTGCTTGCTCTGTAAGTCCTCCAGCCATCGAGATCAACTCAATTACCATGATTTTGTCAGTAGACTCGTATACGCCAGGACTATTAACCTGACCAGTTATCTCATAATACTTTTTTGACTTGGAGATAGAATTATCCTCTAAATCAGAAAACTCCTTTTCGGTTTCAACACTTTCACCGGATTTATTCTGATTAACACCAGGAATTAAACCAAGCCAGGACACTGATAAATAAACAATTATTCCAACTAGCAAAACACTTACGATGATTATTTTTTGTTTTTGGGTTAAATTCTGTAGATCCATGTTTGAATTATAGGATCTGTTTCTGAAGAAATTATGAAATCAGCGGATTTCTATTTTTATTGACTTGATTATAACTTCTGTAGCTGGTTTTGGTTCTTCTAGGTTATCTAGATTTACTTCAAGTTTAGATATTTTGTCCAACGTTTCTTCTCCTTTGGAAATTTCTCCAAAAACTGTATGGCGTCCCTCTAATTCATGAATCTTTCTATTTTTCCTTTCCCCTAGAACAATAAAAAACTGACTTCCGTTCGTGTTGGGACTGCTACTAGCCCAAGCGATTGAGTACTTTTCCATTGTCAATGACTCTAAACCCTCTTTTGAAGAATATCCTTCTACTTTGAGTTGTTCTTTCTTTTCATCAGAAAGTTTTAAACTATCCCAATTTATTTCGTCATCGATAACGTACCCCGGGCTCCCAAATCTATCATCATCTGGATTATCGTTTGTAGTATTCCTACTCCCACCTTGAATCAGTAAATTAGGAAGATATCTGTGGAAAGTTGTGTTATCGTAGTACTTGTTATTTGCAAGAAATGTAAAACTTTTGACAGAATTTGGTGCATTTGATTCCGCCAAATCTATTTCAAAACTTCCTAGATTTGTCTCAAAAATCGCAAAATAGTCTTTCCCCTCTTTTAATTCTTCAGAAGGCACAATAACTTCCGTAGGTTTGCCGATATCTTCATTACTAATATTTATAGTTGGCTGTATGGTTGGCTTATTATTTCTAAAAGGAATATTGATAACTGTACTTATAGTCTGGCCTTTTGAGAATGCAAGGTATAAACCCATCACTCCGAAGAGAATAATAGTCGCAAATATGTATAGTACGTCTTTTCTGCTTCCCATGGTTATATTAATAAGCTATTCCCACTCTATTATTAATTTACAATACTAACTACCTTTCCTTGTCTATAAACAACTTTGCCGGGCTTACCTGAAGGTATATAACTCTTCAGTTTCTCCTCTCTCATTACAAGTTTTAAAACATTTTCTTCAGATTCATTTGGGCTAACTTCTAGCGTTCCTCTTACCTTACCATCTATCTGGACAGCTATGCGAACAGTAGACTCCTCTAAATTTTTTTCGTTAAACTCTGGCCAATTTTGGTCATGCACACTACCTTCTTTTCCCAATCTTTCCCATAGCTCTTCTGCTAGGTGTGGCATAAATGGAGCGATAAGAAGTGTCAAGGTCTCAAGAACTTCTCCTTTCTGAGACTTAGACATCGATTTTTCGTTATCTACATACCAGTTGATATATTTCATTACCTCAGCTACCGCAGTATTAAATTTCAGAGCTTCCAGATCTTCAGTTACTTTTTTAACGGTTTTATCTACAAATGAAGTATTTACAGTTGATTTATTGTCATTCTCATTTTTTAAGTAATCTTCAAAAAGTCTCACTACTTTGTTCACAAACCTGTACATTCCCTGCATACCGCTATCACTCCAGTCTCCGCCTTGGTCAAAAGGTCCCATAAACCGTAAATACATTCTCACTGCATCTGCCCCATATTTATCAAAATATTCATCAGGATTGATCACGTTACCTTTAGATTTGCTCATCTTAGCTCCATCTTTTGTAATCAATCCGTGTCCGTAAAACACTGAAAACGGTTCCTCAAATGGTAAATAACCTAAATCTTTAAACACCATTGTTATAAATCGGGAATACAACAAATGCAAAACAGTATGTTCTTTTCCCCCAATATAACTTGTGACCGGTCCCCATTTTTTCATTCTATCGACAGCTTTCTTTTGTTCTTCAACACCTAGATCTGGTTTGAATTGAGACTTGGGGTTTGAAAAATTACCTCCAAAGGGGATCTCTTCATAATCAGTAAATGGATACCTCAAAAAGTACCATGAAGAATCTACAAATGAATCTAGAACATCTGTTTCCCTCTCAGCTTCTTCTCTGCAGTGAGGGCATTCTACTTTGTAAAAATCAGGAAATTTCGCTAAAGCTCCTTTTCCACTCCCATCAGGTAGAGTATCTTTAATGTCTTTTAATTTAGGCAACGATACAGGCAAGTTTTCTTCTGGCCACCACCCCGGCATTTCCTCTTTATAATATCCTTCTTGTCGACTCTCACAAGACCTACAGAACACCATAGGTATTGGTGGACCCCAGTATCTCTGCCTGGATACACACCAATCACGTAATCGATATTTCACAGTTCTTCTTCCTTGGTTTAGTTTTTCTATCTCATCCGAAAACTTTTCTTTAGCTGTTTCGCTATCAAGCCCGTCTAAAAAGCCCGAATTGATAACCCTACCTGGGCCTTCATATACCTCATCTAGCGAAGCAATATCCGAAGAATTACCGTTTTGTTCTATCACACGAACTACAGGTAACCCATAATTACTAGCGAATTCGAAGTCTTTTGTGTCATGCCCAGGTACCCCGACTACTGCTCCAGTACCAAAATTCATCAAAACAAAATCAGCAACCCATACAGGAAGTTTGGTTCTGGTCAACCTAGAGTAACAATAACTTCCGGTAAAAACACCTGTTTTTTCTTTCGCCAAATCCGTCCTCTCTAGATCGCTCTTCTTTTTAGCTTTTTTGATGTATTCTTCTACCGCTTGCGCTTGCTCTTTTGTGACAAGCTTCCCTAACTGAGGGTGTTCAGGGGAAACAACCACAAAACTAGCACCAAAATTGGTATCTGGTCTTGTTGTAAACACTGTTAAAATCTCCTCAGTTTGATTTCCTGTATTATCAAGAATTGTATAGTCAATCTCCAACCCCTCTTTCTTACCAATCCAGTTTCTCTGACCAGTTTTGACGTCTTCTACCCAGTTCATATCATCTAGGTTCTTTAGAAGGCGTTCTGCATAGTTTGTAATTCGAAAAAACCACTGATTCATTGATTTCCTCTCAACCTGGGTACCACAACGCTCACACTCACCGTTAATAACCTGCTCATCAGATAAAACAGTTTTACAACTTGGACACCAGTTCACATCGGCGTCTTTCCGATATGCTAATCCTGCTTTAAATAGTTGTACAAAAAGCCATTGAGTCCATTCGTAATAATCTGGGGAGTATGTTTCTAGCTTCCGACTCCAGTCGATCATATTCCCAGTTCTTTGCATCTGCTCATAGTAGTGTTTTTCAGTTCTAGCGGATACATCCAAGATATTTTCGTTAATTTTGATTGCATAGTTTTCGGAGTGAATTCCAAATCCATCAAGACCAAAGGGTTCAAATACTTCGTATCCGCGCATTCTTTTGAACCGACCGTAAGTATCTATCCCTGTGAAAGTATAGACCGATCCAATATGTAGACCTTCTGCCGAAGGATAAGGGAACATCATAAGGTTATAGAAAGGTTTTTTCGCAGAATCCAGGTCTAGGACGTTTGATCCATTCTCTTTCCACTTCCATTGCCATTTTTCTTCGATTTCTTTGTGATTATAGTTAGTCATTATTGTTCACATTTTTATAATTTTGTTACGATTTCGGGGTTTCACAGAATAAAAGTATAGCAAATTACAAAGCGAATAGTAAATTATTTTCTAGATTGCAAAATTTCCCTCTTGCCTGCCAAAGGAATCCGAAATACTGCAGAAAATACCCACCCTATAACAAAAATTCACTTTACCTATACCCCTAGAATCTGAAAGAAAAATTTTCCGACAAATTAAACGACATTTAGGAAAAATTCTTCAATTCAGTAAATTATTCCCGCATATTCCCGCAAAACATCCAGTACGAAATATGGCCCCTGTCTTGCGTTTAGCCCTACCGATACAATCTCGGAATAAATATTACCTCAGTTCTGTACAAAGAAATTTAACAAAATTTAATTTTAGTGTTGACACGTTTTTTGGGATCTGCCAATATTAGTTAAGACACTTTTGCTTACACTTTTAACTAATTTTTATGCTAACCAACTTATTACTCCTTATACTTCTTACTCCTCTCCTAAAACGGGTAACTTATATATCCGTTTACCTCTTATCTAATTAAACAAGCTTGCACTTGTAACTATTAGAGTCCCGCCCTCGGAAGGGCGGGATTTTTTTATTATAATTCGAGATTAACTTTTAGGTAACTCTTCTCTCTTTTGGATTATTTCTTCCCCCAGAGGTAATAAAACAAAGAGGTAAAAACGAAGGTTACAACTGAGGCAAATTGCATAAACATATAAAAAATATTTCTGCTGATTTCGGCCATTTCTAGTTCATTTTCTATCGCCTCTGGCATAACCCTCGCCCAAGCAAAATACAAAACCCAAAGGAGAGCCACACTCAACACCCCAAAAACGCCTGTCTTAATCATATGAGTAGAGTCTTTCATACAATAAAAATAATAAATAAATTACTTTATTCTAAAACTAATCTTAAAAAATTACTATTTTGGGGAAGATAAACTGATTGAGATATGGAGTTGAGGGGATTCGAACCCCTGACCTCTACTATGCCATAGTAGCGCTCTACCAACTAAGCTACAACCCCGCTAAAGGTGTAAGTGTATCACACTTTTGGCTAAAGTATACCAAATGGAGCAGTATTTATTTAGAAGATTTTAGCGCTCAATTATCTTAATCTGACGTAATTCTCAGGGTTAAGCCTTACGCCATTCTGAACGACCTCGAAATGCAAATGGGTACCGAAACTGTAACCGGTATTACCCATGTACATGATACTTTGGCCTGCACTTACTGATTGTCCCGCACTTACCGCAAAGTTTCCGTTTCCGTGATAGTATCTTGTGTGTAATCCATTGCCGTGATCGATCACAACATTAAAACCTTGCCCCCCACTTGTCCATCCAGTTCTTACAACTACACCAGAAGCTGACGCATTTACCCAGCAACCACCATTTTTTGCCATATCTACCCCTCTGTGCCATGACGCATATCCTCTACTCCAACTCCATCCTGGACAATTAGATAAGGGGTGGATAAATCCACCACCTGGAACATTAACAGCTGCAGGTACTGGAGGGACATATTGCTGTCTAGGCTGAATTGCATATATACCGACTCTTCGTGTTGGTGTTGGAAGTGGAATTTCTCCTCCCGGAATAAAAATTTCCATATCTTCTTTCAACACTGGATTCCTATAATCAATAATATTACTATTAAGATCAATAATATCTGCAACGTTTCCATTATTTCTAGCAGCAATAGTCTCAAGCGTATCTCCTGCCCTGACTTTTACAAACGCTCCATCAATCTCCGGAATTCGTAATATCTGGTCAGGTTTAATACTGTCATTCGACATCTGATTTGCCCATCGTATCGAGTTCGGATTAATACTATATAACTCCGCAATTTGAGAGAGAGTTTCTCCTGGTTGTACTTTGTGTCTGAAGATTCTGTAGTCAACCTCATCTTCTGAGATAGAAGATATAGACTCAGCAGTACCTGATTGAGAGATGATATCTTGTCTTCCTATAACCCCTGATGTGAGATCGAGACCTTGAGTCTCGCTTGCTGACAATATATTAAGTCGAGTAGAAACTCCAGAAAGAAGAGCTATTATTGTAATTATAGAAATAATCAGGTGGAAACTTGTACGATAAAACGAACTTCTGCCCCAAAACATTCTTCTAACGGACCAGGTTTTGACATCAGAGAGAAGCTCTCTAAGGTAGATCAAAAATATATAGCTGAAAAATACCAACTGTCTACCTCGAACTTTAAAATACTTTATAAGGTGTAGGAAAAAATTAGCTGATTTTTCTTCGGTTACTCTACTTTGTCTGAGAGGATCCAACGTCGTTAATTAATAAACAATAGAACAACTAAAGTATATCATTTTTGTGGAGTTAAAGCTCTTCGTGTAGAGTTGCGAGAAACTCGCTGTTAGATTTTGTCTTCTTCAATCTTTCTTGTAGAAGTCCTGCTGATTCTTTTTCTCCAAGAACATCCAACATACGCCTTACTCTCCATGAAGAACTTAAAACATCTTTAGAAAGTAGTAAGTCTTCGTTTCTTGTACTAGAAGATTTTACGTCAATAGCTGGGTAAACTCTACTCTGAGCAAGTTTTCGGTCAAGCTTAAGCTCCATATTACCGGTTCCCTTAAACTCTTCGAAGATTACTTCATCCATTCTGCTACCCGTTTCAACAAGAGCAGTCGCAATGATAGTCAAACTACCGCCAACTTCAAAATTTCTTGCAGCTCCAAAGAATTTCTTTGGAGGAAATATCGCGACTGGATCAAAACCCCCAGACAATGTCCTTCCTGAAGGAGGTGCCGTAATGTTATAAGCTCTAGCAAGTCTTGTAATACTGTCCATCAAGATAACAACATCTTTACCTTGTTCGACTAATCTTTTCGCTCGAGAAACTGCCATTTCTGCTATACGAGTGTGCATTTCAGGAGCTTCGTCGAAGTTTGCAGCAATAACTTCACCTTTTGTTGAACGCTCCATATCAGTAACCTCTTCTGGTCTTTCACCTACGAGAAGAATCATGAGATGAATATCAGGATGATTTTTGCTTATTCCTTCCGCAATTTCTTTTAACAACCAAGTTTTTCCAACCTTAGGTGGTGCGACAATCATACCTCTTTGCCCTTTTCCAATTGGGGAAAGCAGATCAATTATCCTCGTAGATAAGATATGCTGATCTGTTTCGAGTTTTATCTGCTCTTTTGGAAAGATGGGAGTCATTTTTTCAAATGATGGTCGTGATAATGCTTTGTCTGGACTTTCGTTATTTATAGCTTCAATTCTAAGTAAACTTAGATACCTTTCTCCCTCTTTGGGAGCTCGGGCTTGTCCAGAAATAAAATCTCCTTGACGTAGGTTAAATCTTTTGATTTGAGAACCAGACACATAAACATCATTCTCTCCTGGCATGAGCTTGAGAGATCGTAGAACTCCATGGCCCCCTGTGTTGATTATCTCTAAAACACCTTCTGCGAAGATGTTTCCTCCTCTTTTAGTCTGCTCTTCAAGCATCTTGATAATCAAGTCGCTTTTCGAGTAATCAGCATTGTCTTCTATATTTAAAGAAGTCGCTATTTTTCTAAGTTCTTTCAAGGTCTTTTCCTCAAGTTCTTTCAGGGTCATAGCCTTGGATATTTTCTCCATAACAGTAAATTAAACAAATAATTAAAAAATGAAAATACGTTAACGGTTTATTTCAAAAGTGGACAATTCTTAAAAAAAATATGTCGATCGAGGTAATGATGAATAGCTAAGTATATTGGCAATAAAATTTTATGTCAAGATGTCGGGAAATTCAAGAGAAAGGGATCGGTACTGCCCCAACCGACCCCGATAATGAATGCCTAATACTGTAGCAACCATTATCGAAACACTTAGAGCAGTTACAGCCGTTGTAGTCAAATCCGAGAGCCCAGTTTTTTATTCCAAGACTATCGGAATAATGTACGCGAACCAGACCCTGGGATCTGACTACAAACAGTGTATTTGAAAGATCTGGAAATATTATATCCCATAATATTGTCTGTGTCAATCCCATAGTTAAACTATGTAACGAACTATCTATCAATAATTCAGGAAAATTTCAGGAAATGTTCAACTTAATGTTTTCAGGAAATCTCTTAAGTATGGGGATTTCTCAGAATCTCTTGATTTTGGAGTATACCCCAGTCTCCGGATCTCACTATCAATAAGGCTGTATCGCGGAGGAAGCTGCAGAAGACCCGACAAAGAAACTTCTCCACAAGACACGATTTTTTGACTTATAGGGATTTTTTTTACAGACGAGTAAATTGCCGAGATTATAGCCAGGTCACTAGAAGGATCCTTTATTTTAAAACCCTGAGATACATTTATATATACATCCCTACTCGACAAATTCACCCCTCCATGTTTTGAGAGTATAGCTGTAAGCAGCTCAAGCCTAGACCTTGCAATACCCTCAGCAATTCTTTTAGGAAGGCTATAAGGAGATTCTACAACCAAAGCTTGAATCTCGAAAGTCAGAACTCTATTACCCTCTATCATCGCAGTTTTACATACTCCATTGATGCTTTTGCCCTCATCAGGGGAAAAGAAAAGCTTAGTAGGATCATCGACCTCTGCAAGCCCACTCTCTCCCATCATAAATAAACCTACTTCATTCACACTGCCATAGCGGTTTTTGAGACACCGTAATACACGAAGTCCTCTTTTTTCATCACCCTCAAACTCCAAAACGCTATCTACCAAATGCTCAAGTAGTTTAGGTCCAGCTACCGTTCCTTCTTTTGTGACCTGGCCTACAAGAATTAATGTAACTCCGCTTTCTTTGGCAAACGAGACAGCTTTTGAAGAAACAGCTTTAATTTGAGCAATCCCACCTGGGAGTCCTCGTACCTCGCCTGAAAAAACGGTTTGGATAGAGTCAATAATCGCAAATTTAACATTTCTTTTTTGAATTTCCGCAATAACAGCGTCAATATCTCCCGTTGAAAGTATGTTGATTCCTTTTGTATTATTCTCACCAAACAGCCGCCTTGCTCTAAAAGCGACCTGTTGCGCAGATTCTTCCGCAGAAATGTATAGAGAAGAAACACCTTGATCTGAGACTTTTTTCAAAACCTGCATTAGTATGGTAGACTTTCCAATTCCAGGTTCGCCGCTCACTAAGACCACCTGAGAATCAACTAGTCCACCACCCAAAACTCGGTCAAACTCAGAGATGCCTGTAGTAGTTCTCTCTAAAAAATCGGATTTGAGTTTAGAGGCTTCAAGTATCTCTACTTTTGAAGTTTTTTTTAGGGTATCGGTAATATTTATACTGCTCTCTTCGAAAGTCCCCCACTGCATACATTGAGGACATTGGCCCAGCCATTTTTTTGTCTCGTAACCACAATTACTGCAGACATAGGCAGTTTGCGAAGATTTAGCCATCCGGAATTATTTTAAAATTAAACCGTCTTTATTTTTTTCGATTTTTACAACAACACGATCCTTACCTCCAGGTTGTATATTGTTTTCGAGGATGTAATCAGCCAATGGATTTTCTACTAATTCTTGAATCTTCCTCCGGATATTTCTGGCCCCATACTCTCTATCAAAGCCTTCTTCTGCAATATGGTTGATCGCATTTTTGGTAAGGGCAACTTGTATTGATTTTGGTTTTAATCTTATATTTAGTTCATATAGAAGAATCTTCGCGATTTTCTTCGCATCTTCCTCATCTAGACCACGGAAAATTATTATGTCATCTATTCTGTTTAAAAATTCTGGTGGCAATACATCTTTCAGCTCTGTTATCAATGTATCCTGCATTTTTTCAAAAGCTTTATCTACTTGCCCATCAGACTCTCCATCAATATCTATTCCGAATCCAAGGACTTCATCTTTCCCGATTTGCGTTGCGCCTATGTTAGAAGTCATTATTATAATTGTGTTTTTGAAATTTACCTTTCTTCCCTTTGCATCTTGTAGCGAACCTTCATCGAGTATCTGCAACATAATATTTAACAGATCTGGATGAGCTTTCTCGATTTCATCAAAAAGGATTACCGAATAAGGTCGTCTTCTGACTTTTTCTGTGAGTTGACCCCCTTCTTGGAAACCAACATAACCAGGAGGAGACCCGATAAGTTTTGAGACGCTGTGTTGCTCCATGTATTCACTCATATCTACTTGGATAAGAGCCTTTTCATCACCAAAATATGTTCTTGCAATTTCTTTCGCAGTTTCTGTTTTACCTACTCCAGTTGGACCAAGAAACAGAAATGACGCCATAGGCCTTCTCTCGTATGACAACCCTAATCTAGCTCGTTTCAATACTGAAGAGATTTTTTCAATTCCTTCTTTTTGACCCACAATACGTTTTTTAAGATTTTTGTCGAGTTCGAAAAGTCTTCGGTAATCGTCACTTTTCATAGTGGTTACAGGAACTTTGCTCCATTTTGAGATAACATTTCTGATATCCTCGGCATCGATCACCATACTTTTTCCGCTACGCCTGACTTTACTTCGGCTTGCTTGTTTAATCTTTTTCTCTAGTTCCATCTCTTCATTTCGTTGTTCTACCGCCTTATCGATGTCGCCTTGTGCCAAAGCCTTATTTTTCATCTTTTTAATTGCACCCAGTCGCTTTTTTATTTCACCTAAGTCTGTACCAAATTTTTCAGATCCGATTTTTTTACCTGCAGAGGCTTCATCCAAAACGTCAATTGCTTTATCTGGAAGGAATTTGTTTGTGACATATCTACTCGAAAGCTCTACCGCTTCGTTAAGAGCTTCATCTGTTATCTTTACTCCGTGGAACTTTTCGAATGATGGTCGTAGGAGTTTGAGTACTTTTTTAGAATCTTCTTCGGAAAGCTCATCTACCATAACTGGCTGAAATCTTCGTTCTAAAGCTGGATCGTCTTCGATATGTTTTTGGAATTCATCAAAAGTGGTCGCTCCAATCACACGCATATCTCCATTTGTCAGATGGGGTTTAAGCATATTCGCTATATCCATACTTCCACCCGAACCTGCAGCACCTGCTCCAACGATCATATGGATTTCATCGATAAAAACAATCCACTCTGGGTGTTGTGCAAGATCATCAATTATAGAAAGTAAGCGTTCTTCTACATCTCCACGGATTTTGCTACCGGCAAGAATAGCAGACAAATCCAGCTGTACAATTTTTTTGTTCTTGAAAGAATCGGGTACTTTTCCACTTAAAATACGTTGAACTAACCCTTCTACTATTGCAGTTTTTCCAACTCCAGCTTCTCCGACTATAACTGGATTGTTTTTTGTTTTTCGAGAAAGAATATGAATAATACGTTCAATTTCTTCATCTCGCCCCCAGACTTTCATATACCTTCCTTCTTGGGCGAGTTTATTCATATCTCGAGCAAAGAAATATATGTTTTCCTGCTTTTCTTCATCTTCGAGTTTCTCGTCGGAATCAGAAAATACACCTGGTTGATAAACCCCGAAATTTAGGATTGCTCCTTTCACATACTCGTAATTCAAGACATTTGAAATAAGTTCTCTCACCAATTCTTCTTGTTCTTCTTGCAAAATTGTCAGCAACATATGCTCTGTCCCGACATAGACATGACCCAACTCACTTGCTAAAAGGAAACTTCGTGTCAAAAGATGCCTAGCTTGTTCGCCTAGCTCAGAAGTAAATTCGATCGTATTGTCGATATTTTTATAATCTTCTTCTAACGAGGCTTTTGTTGCCTCCAAGTCCATTCCTAATCTCACAAGTAAACGTCCTGCAATTGTATTTGGATGTGCTAAAATCGCCGTAAATATATCTCTTGCAGCAACTTCGATCGATCCTCTTTTCCTTGCTAATTCGAACGAAGTGAGCAACACTTTTGTGAGATTACGTGTAAGTCTTGAAAGATTTTTAACATTGTCACTAACTTGATCTATGTTGTTCATATTTCTCCTCAAACAATAAGATATTTTATATTACCATAGATGACAATGCGCCATAAAACAAAAAAGGGGGAAACCCCGTTTTGCATTGTCTGCAAGGATTTCCCCCTGTTCAAATCTTTGTATCAGTTACTCTTCTCCTAATATCTTATTCAAACTTTCTAGCTCCATCGATGAGTCATCCACGCCTTTTTCTCGTTTGGGCTTGATCTCTGATGGGGTTTCGCCCTTTTCGGCTGATAACACTCTTTTGAGACTTAAGCCAAGATGACGCTCTTCTTTAGAGATTGAGATAATCTCTAATTCGTATGTTTTGCCCATTTCTACAATTTTCTCAGGATTTCTGACTAGTTTGTCAGATAACTCGGAGATGTGAATAAGTCCATTTAGACCATCGCCTATTCGGACAAATGCACCGTAGTCAACAATCTTGGTGATTTCACCTTTGACTCTTTGACCAACCTTGTAGTCTTTGACAATCTGATCCCATGGATCTTCAAGTAGTCGTTTGATTGAGTATGCAACTCTTTTACCACCGTCTTCAATTCCGATAATTTGGACTTTTACTTTATCGCCAACATTATGGAAGTCTGCGGGGTTAACAACTTTATCCCATGAGATTTCAGATAGATGGACAAGACCTTCGAGACCTTCGGCATTTACAAATAAACCGAATGGAGCGATACCTGTGATTTCTCCTTCTAGAGAGTCACCAACTTTAACATTGGCTAGTGTTTCTGCCCGTTTGTCGAGTTCACCACTATTTGTAACCTTCTTCTCAGAGAAAATCACTCTGTTTTTTTCGCGATCGATTTCTATGACTTTGACTTCAATCTCCTGTCCTATCAACTCAGCAAGCTTGGTCTGAAGTTCTTTGTCTGCATCTCTTTTGTTGGAGTAGCCCCCGAGAGGGTAAATCCTAGAATGCTCGAGTTGGGAAGTCGGGATAAATCCTCTCAACCCTCCTCCGATATCGACAATAACTCCCCCTGTGTTTGCTTCGATAACTGTCACAGTGAGTGGTTCGTCGTTGGTCTCTGCTTTGCTTAGCATAAACCACTTTCTAGCTGTGCCGGTTCTGCGAATAGACAGCTCAATCTGTCCGAGTTCGTTTTCCCCTTTTATAACGTACACTAGAATCTCTTCTCCTTCCTTGAAGTCGGGTTTTTCTCCTTCGAGTTTGGTTTCTCGTCCGGAAACAACTCCCTCAGCCCTTCCTCCAACATCAACAAGTATTTCACCTTTGGTGATTTTTACGATTTTTCCTGTTATGATTTCACCTCGTTTAAAGGTTTTTGGCGGGATTGTAAGGCCGTCAAGATATTCATTCAGTTTAACCTGAATATCATTTGTTTTGTCTTTCATCTGGGTATTCCGCATGGCTTTTGGATTTTCGATTCTTACCTTGTCGATAAAAAAAGAAGAGCCTAGCGCTTTCTGGTTGTATTATATCAGAAAAACCAGGGAGTTTTCAAAGGTTTATGAGGTTGGTGGAACTGGTGGGTTGTTGTGTGGGTTTTCGGAAGAGGCAGCCCCCTCTTCTGGGCTTGGCTGTACTGCCTCAATTGCCGGATCTGATGGATCCACAGATTGTACAAGTTCTGGATTTTGGGTATCTAGTAAAACTTGACCTGGTTGAGCTTCTGGAAAATCCTGAGAAGGTAGTGAAGGCTGTAACGTCGTTAGTTTTTCTACTGAATCCGTTGATTCATCTAGAGTATTATTGGTTACCTCCATCTGATCCTTTACAACAAAAGACAGTAGTTGGCTAATTTCCGCTGGTGTAAGACCTTCCTCTTTAATTGCTTTTTTTACATCGGCAAGTTGAGATGCGTAGTCCTTAGTATAATTATTCATAATATCAATACTCTCTTGCATGGACATGAGATAATCTTCGATTTCTCTTCTACGTTCCTCAGTTAACTTAGGGAATTGTGAGGTAATGAATATTTTATAGAATGCACTTAACTGTTCTCGGTAATATTTTGAGAATTCTTCATTAAATAACAATTCTTCAATCTCCGTATCATTCTCTTCTTGATCACTAAAATGCATATCTATCCTTTCTTTGGGAACGCTCTTCAAAGCCAAAAAGTCTTTGCTAATTCCAATTGTTACCTTTGAAGTAAGGTTGTCAAAATATTCTAAATTAGATAGTTTCTTTTCCTCTGTATCTGGTGTAAAGAGCAATTCTAGAACCTTCTCATCAACAAAATAGTGTTTAATATTCATTTTATATAAATTTATAACTACATCGGGGCAATATTTCCACCAAGCTGTCTCGAAAAATATTGTACTACTTCTGGTTGTACATCAGCAGGAAGCCTACGAGATCTGAAATCGGCATTTGCTCTCATCATATCCTGTACTACTACCCTATCTTGAGTGGCAGCTTCAGCTCGATGTTTCGTTCCACTTTCAGTATATTGTGAAGCTATATCGAGATTAGTAGAAGCTTCTTTTAATCTTTGGCTTAAATATGGACGAATTCCACCCTGGGCATAATATTGATGTAAAGCAGCCACTCCACCTGCCAATAGGATTAGGGTATTGATTGGGTAAATAGCTAGAGTTGCTGGTAAAAATGGGGCACCAAACAAACATAATGCAACAATAACAGCAACTGGTCCTACCTTTCTCAAAAGATAACCT
>CAZZFI010000005.1:0-18137 GCA_964653475.1 uncultured Candidatus Saccharibacteria bacterium
CGGGAAGTAAAGACGTTTGAACTTAAATAAAGAAATCTTTTAGTTATTAATAACTCAAAATGGCTAGAGTCAATACGTATCTTAATTTCCCAGGCAATACAGAAGAGGCGTTCTCTTTTTATAAATCGGTTTTCGGTGGTGAATTCCAAGGAGGGATAAGTAGATTTCAAGATGTACCAAAAGACGCCACCACGATGGAAATACCAGAAGAAGACATGGGTAAAGTTATGCATGTATCACTACCGATTGTCGGAGGACACATGTTGATGGGAACAGATGTTACAGCAGAACAAGGTTTCGATGTTAAGTTCGGAAATAATATGTACATAAGTATGGATCTCGACAGTAAAGAGGAAGTCGATCGTTTGTTTGGAGCACTTTCAAAAGGCGGAGAAATAATAACACCTTTGCAAGATATGTTCTGGGGAGATTATTACGGAGTTCTCAGAGATAAATTCAATGTCCAGTGGATGTTCACTTTCACGCATAAGAAGTGATTGCTTTTTTTAGTTGTTGTTTTAGATCTTCTAAATCCGTGTATCGGATACAAGTAAACTTATTGTAATCGATCCCTAACACCATTCTTGAAACTTTTTTGTCTTCTTGAGCTATAGCAATAATTGGTTTCCCAATATGAATGGCATGCATTATTTCCATCCCCACACCATGAGAAGGGTAGCTGACTTCCGCAACTATAATATCTGCTGACTCTACTGATTTTTTGTCATAATTATATAGAGTCCTCATGTCATCAACAGGACCAGTCCCAAACCAGGGAATTATTTCGCCGAACTGAGGTAGAAGCTCGTCTTTTATTTGCTTGAGGAAAGAATCCTCAATATCACTGATAATATTGACTGAGTAGTAGATTTTTAGTTTATGCATTTTCTTTTGTTAATTCTGATAAGTCCCATCTGAACTATCTCCTGTTCCAGAAGGATTTCCAGATGTAAAACACCCATCATTTCCTTCATTTCCCGAACCAAAATTTCCTCCAGTAGTTTGGTGCTCACCTCCAAGAACAGGATCTACATCTTTTGGATCAGCGAGATGTAGACGAAATAAAAATTACATATAAATGAGATTCAAAATTAGACAAGGGAATGATATCAGTTCTCCTTGAGAATGCCAAGCCTAAACAGCCATAGTAGCTTTTATTGGTGGATGAGATTCGTAATTTATTATTTCGATATCTTCGATCTTGAAATCATAAATGTTTTTGATCTTAGGATTTAATACAAGCTTAGGTAGTGTGTATGGTTTACGTGATATCTGTTTTTTTACTTGCGGAAAGTGGTTTTTATAGATGTGTGTATCTCCCATCACATGGATGAAATCTCCGGGTTTGTACCCTGTGACTTGAGCAACCATTGAGAGTAAAAGTGCATAAGATGCGATGTTAAAAGGAATCCCAAGAAATAGGTCGCAACTTCGTTGGTACATTTGTAGCGATAGTTTTCCTTTACTCACAAAAAATTGAAACATAATGTGGCAAGGAGGCAATGCCATTTGATCTAATTCTCCAGGATTCCAGGCACTAACAATCAGACGTCGATCATAAGGATCTTTTTTAATTCTCTCAATAACGTCAGTCAATTGATCAATAACTTTTCCTTCTGGATTTTGCCAAGAGCGCCACTGAACACCATAAACTCGACCAAGATCTCCATCGAACTTGGCTTTTGGCTTCCAGTATGATGCTTCTGCATTGGCGTCCCAGATATGTATTCCCATTTTGTTAAGTTCGTTGTTATCTCCACTTCCTGAAATAAACCACAAGAGTTCTCCAAAGATTCCTTTTGTAAACATCTTTTTTGTTGTAACTAATGGGAAACCTTGACTGAGATCGAATCTCAATTGTTGACCAAAAAGTGCACGTGTTCCTACTCCAGTTCTGTCTTCGCGATTATCTCCCTCTTCTACAACTTTTTTTAACAATTCTAGATAATTTTTCATTTGTTTGGGTATTCCATTTCCTCAGAGGTAACTGCTTCAAATTTAATTTTTGCTTTTTTGAAAATCTCTAATGAATACTCATCTGTATGATAACGTTTACCTGCTACAACACGTTTAATCCCAGCATTAACTATCGCTTTCGCGCAATTTGGGCATGGAGTCATAGTTGTATATATAGTTGCTCCGTCTACTGCGTTACCGAATCTTGCTGCAGTTATGAGAGCATTAATTTCACTGTGGATAGTCCTTACACAGTGTTGTGTGGTTGAACCATCTGCATGAGTGACCGATATCATTTCGTGCCCAACTTCGTCACAGTGGGGGAGTCCGACTGGTGAACCGACATAGCCGGTAGAGATTATGCGGTTGTTAAGTGTTATCACGGTGGATGGCCTTCCTCTATCACACGTCCCTCTTTCAGAAAGTAATGGTAGGAGATTTAAAAAGTACTCATCCCATGAAGGGCGGATATGGTTTTTTTTCATTTTTATTTCTTGAGAAATGAAATTAAAGAGCAACTGAAACAATGTACCAGAATCTTTGGGATAGGTTCAAACTAATTCCACTAAATCTAGTCTATAATCACGGAAGTGTTTTAGTAAACACTTCTGTTGAGGTCACAAATGTCGGGATTGGCAAAGCTTCTCCCTCTCCGTATCCATTTAAACTCATGAGTCTAAAATGGACTGTGTTATCGCTGGCGTTATATTTTAAATCGGTTATTCTATCGTCAGCTAGCTGTTTATATGTCAAATTCTCTAGATTTAAAACGAAGGTCTTCAGTTCAAGACCGTCACAAGCATAACACTCCCCTACACTAAGTATAAGATGCTCTTCTGATAATACCTTCTCAAAATTAAACGCTCCCTCATAATCCAAGAAATTTTCCTCAAAGATTTTCTTCTGAAGAATGATGTCGGTCTTATTTTCCTCGGAATTGTATCTGAATACATTTGAAGTGTCTGGATAGCTGTCGGTATTATCTGCGGAGTGGCTAACCATACTGAAGTAAAAATATTCTTGTTTCTGGTCCCATGTAAAACCGGTTAGATACAAATCATCATACGGCTGTCGACCTCTGAAGATCAAAACTCTCTCAGTGAGTGTTTCGATATCGACTTCGCTGTTGCTTGTAAGAACTTCGTCCTCATAATACCTAAGTTCAGGAAAACTACCATTTGAATTTTGCATATTTACATACAAGGCATCTTTTCCTTGGTATTTGACTAGGTAAATTTCATTTGTTTCTAGCTCAGAATCCTCACTAACGGGACCTAAGTTAGTTGAAGTGTTAAAGTTCCTATCTATTACTTGAGTAGACAAATATTCTCTATCTAAGGTGGGTACAACTACCGTTATCTGAACAGGTGTTTCAGAAGGCAAGATAGTCAGTTTGTTTTTCATATCATCATCACTGTCAGGCTTACCCATACCCATAACCACAACAATTGCAAGAAGAGTGATCACCACAATAAATACTAACCCCAAAGCAAGTGCCTTTTTGACATTAAATTTATTTGTCGGAAGAGTTGGCATTTCGGTATTTTCTGTAGTTGGATTTGTTGGCAACAGCTCTTGTGAGTCAGGAACGGGGTTACTTTCGGGGGTTTCTACTGTCATCGATTTGTGTTAATAATTTAATAATATTAAACTAGCTGAATGTAACTAAGTCAAACTTTATTATGAAACTAATTGGCTATCTCGATGACAATTCAGTGCAAGATCCGAAACTCCGATTAAACACAGAAAACTGGAGTATAAGAGTTGCGGTAAGGTCAGTGCTTTTCGATAAACAGGGCAAGGTGGCGTTACTCTATCTCAGAAATCAAGATATTTACAAAATACCCGGAGGAGGAGTTAAAATTGGAGAAGATCTAGGTTTAGCTCTAGAGCGGGAAATTGCTGAAGAAACTGGTTGTAAAGCCAAGACTCTCCAGGAGCTAGGTGCATTTGTAGAATACAAAGAGAACTGGAAAAGAATTCAAATAAGTTATTGCTATACTTCTGAGGTAGAGGAATATGGTGAACCAAGTTTTACAAAAAGTGAGATTGAAGATGGATTTGAACTTTTATGGGTTGATAATTTAGAGAAAGCGATTGAGCTTGCAAGGAGTGTAAAGCCAGATGATATTCATAATAAATACATGTCAACTCGTGATCTGAAGATTCTCGAAAATACCAAAAATCCTAAACTTTAACTTCCCCGTTTCTAAGTTTCTCGAGCTCATCCCAATCTGTAAGGTCGTATTTAATCGGAGTAATTGCAATATGTTCGTCTAACATTGCGCGTACGTCCGAGTCGTCAGCGATATCATCAAGATTTATTCCATCGAAGTCATACGAAAAAGTCTTGTTTTCATTAACTAAGATACGGTTATGGAAATAGTTGTTGTTGTAATTAGCACAAAATTTAATCGAATCAGATTTTTCTTCTGGGAAATTCACATTCCAGACACCAAACCATGATTTGTTTCTTTCCATAAACATTTTAACTATTTTTTCTAACATCACGCCTGGGTAATCAAGAAGCTCTTCTCGGAAACCTCCTTTGTGATCATCTATCCAAGACGAGTCTCCATCAGGAACTTCCATTGATAATGCCAATGCTGGAGTATTTCGGCAATACGCAGCACGCATAGCTGCAGAAAATGTACCGGAAGCTAGGGTGCTGTTGTCTACATTTTCTCCTAGATTCATTCCCGAGATTACCAAATCAGGTTTACGCTCCAGATAATCGTAGGCGAAATTGACTGCATCTCCAGGAGAGCCATCGACCCAGACAGTTTCAAATCCATCAACGATTTCTTTTCCCCAATGACCTCCTCTGAAATTGAGTTTTCCGCTTACTGCACTTTGCTGATCTTTGGTTGCGATAATTGCTACATCAGCAAATTTCTCGACAATACGTCTGACAAGGATTAACCCTTCGGCTCTGACTGAGTCATCACCGGTGAGTAGAAAAAACGGTTTTGGCATGATAAACTTCGATTTAAAACACAAATTATACATTAATCACCATGAAAGTTGTTGAGATTTACCGAAAATACAAGATCCCTGACCACCTAGTGTTGCATATGCTTCGTGTATCCGCACTGGCTAAAATTATTACGGATAGCTCTGACGATATAGAGGGTGAAAATGTTTTGCAAGCGTGTCTCCTACATGATCTCGGCAATATTGTGAAATTTGTAGATATTCAGCCAAATGACTGGACCAGAGAAAAAGGAGTTGACTATTGGCTGAGTGTACAAAAACAATTTTGGAAGAAATACGGACATGATGATCATAGAGCAACCTTGAAAATTCTACATGAACTTGGAGTTTCCACACGTATAAAGGAATTATCTGAAATGCTACGCTTCGAACCAGAGGTGTTTGGCCTGGTATCAAAAGGCAGAGACCTGGAAATGAAAGTGCTTTTATACTCAGATTCTCGGATATCTCCACGAGGCATTGTGTCTGTAGAAGAAAGGTTGAGTGACATAGAGAAAAGGTATGTTGGTGTAGAAGGAAGGCATAAACTAAATAGAGGAGATTTTGAAGCAACGAAAGTCCCAATTTTAGAAGTTGCACTACAGATTGAGGAGATGGTCAGTATTGACCTGGATAAATTAACTAATGCGGATCTGGAGAGTTATTTCGGGGAGCTACTTGAATATGATATCACTGTGAATGAAGATAACTACGATTTGTTAAGAATGTGAATGTTTGTTATAGAACCGGAAAGATCGTTGTAAGAAAAGTGTAATATAGACTCAGACAAAAAGCACCAGTACTCATGGCGGATCAGGGTCTAAATATGATTCTTTATAATTTTAATTTATTTTTTGTGCCTTCAGTGTTATAAACAGCAATGTCATATTGGTTATCTTGTCTAAATCGAGTTCTTTTTGTATTGCTATTCATTGCAAACGTTTTATCAAAAAGACGTTTTGAGGTAGAATGCATTTAGATTTATCAATATAAAGTATGAAAATCACCCTAATTATGGTTTCGTCTGTTTATGGAGTTAATGCGAGGAATGCCAATCACAATGCTTGCGAGTCGACTTCGCCGGAAGACAAAAAACATTGCCAGGAACTTTCTAAAAAAATAGGAGTAGTGCTGATGGGAGGAAATACTTTTAAAGCTTCGGGCAGAAAAAATTATCCAGGTAGGATAGCTTATCTTTTAACCAGAAATCCCGACAAATATGATTTTGGGGAAAATGTTTTTCCAGTGTCCGGTACTCCACAATCTGTAGCATCACATCTTAGATCGCAAGGTCATGAAGAAGTTGCACTAATTGGAGGAGCACAAGTCAACAGAGAATTTCTGCAAGCAGGTCTAGTGGAGGAAATCTATCTCACAGTTGAGCCAGTTATTTTTGGAAAAGGATTACATGTTTTTGATGATCAAGAACTAGAAAATAAACTAACTTTACTAAACTCTAAAAAACTAAATGATAAAGGAACAATATTACTTCATTACAAAGTAGATAATGGTACTGACTCGTAACGAGATACTTGACGAGATAAAAAACGGTAGGCTTGATTTCAAGCCTATGATTGACGGATTTCAGTTACAACCGCATGCCGTAGATTTGAGACTAGGAAAAGATTTTTTTATCCCAAGAAAATGGAAATTGACCAAAAAGGGCAGGGAAGCAATCATTATTGATCCATTTTCTCCCGTTGATTCAGAAAATTTTGAAGGACTTGAGCTTGATTTCGGACAATATTTCGAACTACTTCCTGGAGAATTTGTTATTGCAAAAACTTTAGAAGAGGTGGAAATTAAAGCGAATGATTTGATGGCTGTCCTTTTCCCAAGATCTTCAATCAATCGCAGAGGATTGGCGGTCGATTTGAGCGGGATCATAGATACTGGGTACAAAGGGAAACTCATGATTCCGATCATGAATAACACATCAAAACAAGTGATCCGTGTCTATCCTGGAGAGAGGATTTGCCAAGTGATTTTCCAAAAACTTGTTTCTTCACTAAGGAAAGATGAGGTTAAAATGCATGGACTGCAACCCGCAAGGTACTCTGGTAGCACAAAAGGCTTTGTTGGTGGAAAACCTGACAAGAAGTCTGAAATTGATTTGATAAAGCTAGGCAAAATAGACCAGTTGAAAAACCGTTTCAAGATCAAGTTCTGACAAAATAGCACTAAATTGTGACCCTCTTTTCCCTCGAGCGTTACTATATTTTGAATTTACCCGTTATTTTCTTAATTTATGCGGAATTCGAGTTCGCAAAATCAGCCAGGAGGTTACCTGGGACTTTTGCATAGTGAAGATCCCAAATCGGATCACGACCACAGTTCTTGCCCTGACTGTGGAGAGAGGGTGTTTTTTATTGAAGCATCTTTTCTTTGCCCTAGTTGCGGATACTCGATAGAGACGATTTATTCGTAACTATTATTTGCACTAAATTTTTCTTGCCCTTTGCTACACTTCTTTTATCCTTGGTTCTCATCCAATCAAGCTCCTCTAGTCTTGCTTTTTCGTTTTGTTAAGCTTATTCTGTAATTACCATATATACAAATGCAAGACACTTTTCAATCCACAACAATTACGCAACCCCCTTCTGTTAGGGAACCTGTTGTAGAAAAACAAGGAGTGTTGAAACACGCAAAATTCATAGCCAGTGTTCTTGTTACAGTATCAATTATCGGTGGATACTTCTTTTATACAGATTACAAAGAAAACCAAATTTTAGAAGCTCAAGCAGCAATTCTTCGACAAGCGGTAAAACTAGACAAAATAAGCGAATTTTCTGTCTACAAAAATCAAGGACCAGGACTTTATAAAGGAAGTAGAAACACTCCAGAATTAACTCAAAAAGCACTTATCCAAAAACAGATCGATTTGATAAGACCTCTAGGAGTTAATGGTTTTCCTGATGATCAGGGCAAAATAGGATTTGTCTATATCGGGGATTCTTTCACAAACGGTGAATTTGAGATGTTGTCAGAATATGTTGATGGAAATAATCAAGCGAATAAACAACTCGCAATTGTAGATGGATCCAACAAAGGACTGGATGTTACTCAGTGGGAAAAAAGTCAGTTTGCCTGGGAACACTTAAAAGGAAAGGTTGAAGATAAAGGAATGACAACTAAGCAAGTTCAAGTCTTGTGGATCAATCTTGGGTTTGGAAATTATTACGATAATATTGATACTGATATCCAAGCTCACGCAGACTTGCTAGAAAAAATCATCAAAAATTATTTAGGGAAATATCCTGAGACAAAATTGATTTACTTATCTAGTCCTCGTTATTCAGGATTATCAAAAAATCCAAAATTCCAGGAACCGTGGACATATGAAGCAGGGTTTGCTGTAAGAGAACTCATAAATCGTCAAGAAAAAGGAGATCTAGTGTTTCGCGAATCCAACACGCAGTTAAAAAGCGAACCGGCTTTGCTTTGGGGACCGTATCTTTGGAACGGAATAAATTCTGATGACACTCAATTTAACTACAAGCAAGAGAACTTTGAAGAAGATGGTATTACTTTGACCGTACAAGGAAAGCAAAGAATGTCCGTAGATTTATTTGATTTCTGGAGTAGTTACGAATTCAGTAAGGTCTGGTTTAGCCCATAATAGAAAACGTTCCGCCTCACTTCTGAGAGCTTGCATAGAAGATTCCACATCCTCACCAAATGAAAGTCTATAATTTTTGATAGTAAAGTCGTATGGATGGTCTAGAACACGCTGATCTGAAGAGTTCTCGTGTGTCTCTGCCATGTCACTCACTACCAGAATTGTTCCCGTTTTAATCCCTGGATATGATCTTGTACAATAACCGATAAATCTATCTATAGCTTCTGGCTCGCGGATGTCTACGAAAGCAATGCTAGCTCCAGCCTTTAAGCATTCTGATACAACCCATCCATCCAGAAAATCGGGATTCTCCTCCATAATGAGTGCTTTTAGCTTTGACATAGTTTCTCTCCAGAAACTGTCTTTTAAAACTCCATCCCAATCTTTTTCAGTCAGTTGGTTTTTCAATTTTCGGAATACATCCCATAGTTCGGATGGGATTCCACCCTTTTCCCAAAGCGCTTCTTTCTGCAGAATAGTTTTTATTGGATCAATAGAAGAGGTATGGATAAAGCTCCCTTCTGGCAAGTGTTCTCTTACCAGATCACCAAATGTGTTTTTTCCTGAACGAGGAGGTCCGTTAAGTACGAATATTTGAAGATTTTCTGTTATCATTAGTAGGTCAAATCCCAATCTAGAGAATTAATAAACCATGTTTCATTCTTTGTTGTCAATTAATTAACAAATGAACTTCTGGCAAAAGCTAAAAAAACCGATTATTGGGCTCTCTCCAATGGATGGGGTGAGTGACGCTGCTTTTCGTTTTATCACTGCTAAATATGGCAAACCAGATGTCATAACCACTGAGTTTATAAGTGTTGATGGAATAGCTTATGGGGCTTCTAAATTATTTGACGATTTCCTATATCACGGAATCGAAAGGCCAGTTGTTGCACAAATCTTTGGAACTGAACCAGAATACTTTTATCAAGCGGCGCAAATCATCTGTGAATTTGGCTTTGATGGAGTTGATATAAATATGGGTTGTCCGGCAAAAACAGTTTCCCGAAGAGGTGCCGGCGCAGGATTGATTTTAAATCCAAAGCTCGCTCAAGAAATCGTTCTGTCTTCTAAACAAGGAGTAAAAGATTGGGTAGAACAGGGACTCAGTAACTCAATAAGTGCAAAAGTTCTACAAGAGATGTATTCCACCGAAGAAAGAATTAAACAACTAGGGGTAGAACTTCCGAAAGACAGAAAAGAAATCCCGGTTTCAGTTAAAACAAGGATAGGTTATAGCGAGATCAAAGTCCGAGAGTGGATTCCAGAACTTCTGGAAGTTAAACCGGCAAACATCACAGTACACGGGAGAACTCTAAAACAAATGTATCAAGGGGAAGCGGACTGGGCAGCACTTTCTCAGGTTGGTGAAATCATAAATGACCACAACAAAGCTCAAGATGAAGAACAAAAGACTACTTATATTGCAAATGGAGATATCACTTCTCCAGAAACTGCAAAACACAGACTAGCACAAAGCAAAGCAGACGGGGTATACATAGGAAGGGGTTCATACGGAAATCCGTGGATATTCCAGGAAATAAAAAATTATCTTAGCAGTGGACAATTAAACTCTGAAGATATTTCACTTGAGAGTAGAGTAAAAGTTGCATTCGAACATGCTCAATTACACTTCAAATTAAAAGGTGAGGCAGGATTTGTTCAGATGAGAAAACACCTCGCCTGGTATCTCAAAGGGTTCCCAGGGGCAGTAAAACTTCGCACAGAACTTATGCGTACAAACTCTCCAGAAGAAGTACGAATTATCCTCAACGAACATCTTAACCTTGGACTCTAAATCAGTCAGAGTAGCTTTCCGCCAAGTTTTCTTCCTAACTTGACTGAGATCATATTTATCACTAAGCTAAAGTATGTCTCCGATCAACATGGAAAAGTTAAAGAAACAAATGAGTGTTTACCGTATCTTTGCAGTTGCTCTCACCGCAGTTATTCTTGTTTTTGCAGCAGTAGTATTTTTCTCCCAAGCTTTTGAAAAATCTCATTTGGTTCGGGCTAGAATAGTAGAAGTTCTCCAAATCCAGGATGATCAAGGGCTTATCTATCAAAATTTTCTGGTTTCTCTAGACCATTCTCCACAAGTCCAAGTAAGAGTCCCACTAAATTTACCCGAAGTAAGTGGCTTGGGAGCGGGGGATTACATGTATTTACAAGAAGTGATGAGCGGAGAAGATTCCGTTGAATACAGGTACGCTTCAACTGATAGGAGTTTTGAATTTGCGATTATCTTGATCCTCTTTATAGTTGTTGTTTTTGTAGTTGTCGGGATACGTCCGGTAAATAGTGTCTATCCTGCTCTAGTTTTTCTATTTTTACTAATCACTGGGGTGTTCACTCTCAGTACAGAAGTTCGATATGTTTTCCTTAGTATACTCGGATTTATGACTATTATCTCGTTGATAGGTTTTCTGTGGTTTTACCAGGATTTATCACTAGGTCTTCTCGTAAGTTTGATAGTTTCTTTTTCTCTTTTGTTTAGCATGATTCTTTACACACTACTTATCAATTTCACTCAAACAACAGAAATGATAAGTTTTGTTGATCTATTTAGTGACCAATCACTTGTTTATGATTACGATAAAGCTAGACTTCTAGCGTCTATGATCTTTGTATATGGTATGTTGCTTAATTTGATATCAAATATTGTGGGGTCTGCTAAAGAATATCTCAAAACCCACAAAAAAGCCTCCAGGTTTAGCTTGATCAAATTCAATGTAGAGTCTGTTCAACAAAAGATTGCAGAATTGTTGAATTTGGTTTTTTTCCTCGCTTTGGGACTGAACTTTCTTGGCCTTGTGAGTGAAGATTATGCCCCTTACAAATTCGTATGGAACAGCAGTTTTTTTCTGGGCGTTGTGATTGATGGGGTTGTGGTTGCAGTAAGTCTAATTGTCGCTGGGTATGTTACTTCATTACTCACAGCAATTTATCTTCATCAAAAAGTAAAACCCGAGACCGCTAAAAGATAAAAACGCGTATTAGCCTATTAATTGCTTTCAGAACCGATCCTCAAGTATAATAATGACTTCTCTTTTAGTTAATTAATAATAATTATGGCCGATTATAAATTTGTCGAGAAAAAACAGGAGGGTGAAATTACGATAATTTCTCTAAAAATCAATAGCGAGGTGTTTGTTACTCGCAAAGAAAAAGTATTTAACAGATTAGCTAAGAATATTAAAATCACTGGTTTTAGACCTGGTAAAGCTCCAAAAGCAATGATCGAAGCAAGACTCGGAGCTGATTTATACGAGCAAACTCTAAACGAACTTCTTCCAGATGTCACATATGAGTACATCACAAACGAGAAAATCGAGTTTCTTGGACGAATAAGTTACCAAGTCACAAAAGTTAGTGAAGCTGAAGGAGTAGAGTTTACTGTCTCTTTCATAACTTATCCTGAGATCAAACTTCCAAACGTCAAGAAAATCAAAGTCAAAAAAGAGAAAGAAGAATTAACCGAAGAAGAAGTTGAAGCTGAACTTCAAAATATTCTGAAGTTCAGAGATTCGCAATCAGGTAAAGATTCAACTAAAAAGGAAGAGAAGAAAAAAATCACTGATGAAGAAGTCGAAGCTTTGGGGCTAGGACTTAAAAAAGTCGACGAGCTTAAAGATCTGATCAGAAAACAACTCGAAACCCAGAAAGAGAATATAGCCAGAAGTAAACAAATTCAAAAAGTAGTAGACGAAGCAATCGAAAAAGCTAAATTCGAAGCTCCAAAGATCATGGTTGATCAAGAAGTCGCAAAAAAAGAACATGATTACAGACACAGGATAGAAGATCTCGGTTTGAAGTTGGATGATTTTCTGGAAACACAAAAAACCACTATGGAAGAACTAAAGACGGGGTGGAAACAAGAAGCAGAAAAACAAATCCGAACAGATCTTCTTCTGTTTGAAATTGCTAAAGCTCAAGAATTAAAAGTCACAAATGAAGAGATCAATGCAGAAATTGAAGCGATTTCAGATCCTCAACTAAAAGAACAATACGACAACCTTGAAGGAAGAAATTATGTGAGTAGCATAATCCTTCAACAGAAGGCCATAAACTGGTTGGCACAAGAAGTTGGGATCACTGAAGAGAAAACGAAATCAGAAAAATAAAAACTCGAAACACAAAGGTTATCTATTATCTTTGATTCTTGCTGATTAGAAAGATAAAATTCAGTAATTTCCGTAACTTAGATTTATCGTTCGAACCGAAGCCAGGTTTTAACATCATCTACGGGGAAAACGGAAAAGGCAAAAGCAACTTCCTCGACGGGCTATACATGATTAGCTCGAGCAAATCTTTTAAAAGATTTGTAAATGCTGATAATCTCGATTTCGAAGACAATAAAGACTTCGCAAAAGTAGAAGTTCTTCTTGAAGCAAACGAAACTGTCAGGCTAGCAACTGTTTTTACACGTATTGATGAAAACAAGTATCAACACAAATATTTTCTGAATGACAAAAGTACACTCAAAAGCAAATTCGAATACATTTTGAAAACAATTTTGTTCACTCCTGAGAGTCTGGAGCTCCTTATAGGAAGCCCGGAAGATCGAAGAGAAGAACTGGATGACCTCATAAGTATTTTCGACAAAGACTACGCTACTTCGGTACGACAATATAGTTATGTCATGCGAAGTAGAAATCGACTTCTTCAAAAAATTCAAACAGGCAAAGCTACTAGAGAACAACTCAAATACTGGGATGACAGACTAATCACTATCGGAACTGAAATTATTCAATCCAGAATAAAATATTTGCATGAGATCGTTCCAAGTATCGAAAAGACTGCGAAAAACCTTTTTACTGAATTCAGAAATAGTAATCTTAAGATTAATTATCTAACGAACCTAGATACAGAGCCTGATAAAATTAAAGATGACTTTAAGGAGAAAATCGGAAAAAGTTTCTCAAAAGAAACGTTGCTTGGGAGAACACTTTATGGACCACACAAAGATGATATTCAGTTTGATTTAAACGGCAGGAATCTTCATACGTTCGGTTCGAGAGGAGAACAAAGGCTTGCCACAATGGTTTTCAAAATCGGAGCATATGACTTTTTGACTAAACTCTACAAAACAAAAGTAATACTTTTGCTTGATGATATTCTTTCCGAGCTAGATAAAAACAACAAATCAAAGCTGGTAGATTATATAAGAACTACAGATGCACAAGTGTTTTTCACGCTCGCAAATAAAGATGACTTACCTAAGTCAATTATGAAAGATGGGAAAATGTTGGAATTATGAAATTCCTAGAAGTCTTTTGAGTGAGTCTTCTGTAGTAGATGGCTCGAGTTTGTTGTAGATGTCGATTGCCTCATCTCTGTCTACAGAGGGCTTTCCAGCAAATTTTTGAATCTCTTCCCCAAGTTCAAGGTCGATGTTTATCGGCGTTCTTTGTGCACCAATCATTCCATTTACTGGATTCATGACATTTAACATGTATGCATTTCCGCAGATGTTGCATTTCAGATGAAAAACAGTGTTGCTTGGAGATGATTTAACAACCCTGAAATTTAGTTCATGGTATTTGGATCCGCAGTTATCACAATGTTTTGGGGCTACGGCAAGTAGATTGCGGATTAAATTTTCGTCTTTGTTGTTGCTGAAGTTATCTTGCATTAGTCTAGTATAACTATAATTTTGTTTTTTGGTCAACAGATTTCAGTGCTTTTTTTAACGTTTCAAGACTTAGACCAGCACATTTTATCCTAGAAATTGTTAACTCTACCTTCAATAGCTTAAGAAACTCTTCTAAAGATAATACCTTTAAGTCCTCGATTACTTTTCCTTTAGCGTATTCTGTGAGTATTGATGCACTAGCAATCGCTATTGCACAACCTTCTCCTTCGAAATTTATAGCTTTGATTATTCCAGAATCGGTTTTGATAAATAGCTTAATTTTATCTCCACAACTGATATTTTCTAACTCCATTATAACATCAGAGTCAACCAATTCGCCGTAATTTCTCGGGTTTTGGTAGTGGTCAATTAGTTCCTGTCTGTAAATATCCATTATCTAAATCTTGTAACTATACTTTTGATAGAGTTGCCGAGTTTATCTATATCATCATTTTCATTATAAAAATAAAGAGAAACTCGAGTTGTGGCTGGAACTTTTAAGATTTCTCTATGAAGGATCTGACAGCAGTGGTGACCTGCTCTTACTGCAATTCCGTCATTATCTACAAGTTGTGCGACATCATGTGGGTGAATTCCTTTGACCGCAAAACTAAATATCGTACTTACAGAGCTCTGTTTTTCAGGATAAAAAAGTTTTAACTCTGGTATTTCTTGAAGTTTGTTTAGAGTGTATTTAGAAAGTTCATGCATATGTTTTAAGAGTTCTTTGCTGTCTAGATTCTCTAGATAATTTATCGCTGCTCCTAGTCCTATAGCCCCAGCTATATTTGGAGTTCCAGCTTCAAGCATTTCAGGCAGTTCCGCCCAACTTGAAGAGTCTCGTTCTACTTTCGAGATCATCCCTCCACCGAATTTCGCAGGTTCTAGTTGTTCGAGAATTTCTTTTTTCCCGTATAAAACCCCGATTCCAGTTGGTCCAAGCATTTTGTGTCCAGAGAAACAGTAGAAATCAATATCTTTACTACTGCCTAGATCAAGCTTGTGGTGAGGAATATACTGTGCTCCATCTATCACAGTTATTATCTCAGGGTTGACTGCTTTTGCTTTTTTGCAAATCGAAGTAGCATCGATAATCGTACCAAGAACATTACTCATATGAGATAAAGCGATAATAGCTGTTTCTGGCTTAAGTTTAGAACTTAGGTCGTTTTCATCAAGTTCATAATTATCTTTAACCCTCACGTATTCAATGTCCCAGTCGAGTCTTTGTGCCAACTCTTGCCAAGGGATAAGGTTTGCGTGGTGCTCCATTTCGCTAATCAGGATTGTTTTTTTTCGCGACTTTGACGAAATATAATGTTCGAAAAGCATTTGAGCGATCAGATTTATAGATTCTGTTGTTCCTGATGTGAAAATAATTTCCGAACTATCTACTCCCAAAAAGTTTGAAATTAAGTACCGAGAGTTTTCGTAGAGAATAGTCGCTTCTTCTGCCAGTGTGTGGATACCGCGGTGTACATTTGCATTAGTGTGCGTGTAAAAATCGGTGATAGCGTCGATAACGACCTGCGGTTTCTGGCTGGTCGCAGCGTTGTCTAGATAGACTAGCTCCGGGTTGTTTTCGAAAATAGGGAAGTCTGACTTATTCATGTGATGATTTTAACACGATAGGTTACATCTTAGGAGACTGAGTTCTATCTTAATACGTTAGAAAACTGAAAAAGTACTGTCCCTATCGTACCTACGAGTAAGCCCCCTACAGCTATTAGAAGAAGTCTATTTGAGTCACTTCCTTTCTCTGCATCTTGATCCAAAGGATCAATTGAATAAAAAGCTTCTAGAGAGTCGGCATGTTGTAATAACCTATATGCTAATTCTCCTAGTGCCATACCTACTAGAACCATTCCACCAGAGTACAAAAGATCCAGCATCTGTTTGGGCATTTCAGTTTCCATAACATTTATTAACTTCGGTTAATTATAATCTCAGCAAGCCGGTATCCAAACACTTTACCTGCTACCGCTGTTAATATAGCCTGAATCCAAGGCAGGATTATCCAAAACTCTTGTGATCTCAGGTGATATTTTTTATTATTTGTCTCCCTTGTGCAAAGTTGCGATTGCATGACCAACCCTGACAGCGATAAATCCGCATAATACAGATTTTGTAGGTACGATAATTTCAGAACCTTCCATCTTGGGAAATCAAATAACACTGATTATATCACTCAAAAACCCTTCTACCAAAACATTCTCGGCTACTGTTGCGGTAAGACCCCGGCTTTGCAGATAAAAAAGCTGTTCTTGATCGACTTGTCCCACCGTTGCACCGTGTCCCCCTTTAACATCGTTTTCAGTTATCTCCAGGCTAGGAACCACTCGTGCCATAGCGTCACGACTCATTATCAAAGCTTCGAGTTTGAGATACGCATCGGTGAATTTCGCACCGGTATCTATCACTAGATTTCCTGTTATGTCGAAAACTGACTTGTCAAAGACAACCGCCTTTATAACTGTCAGGGATTTCAGATTTGGCTTTTTATGCCTAATTGTAATTTCTGTAGTTAATTTTTCTTGCCCATGACCCATAAAGACCCCGTAAATTTCACTATCCTCGGTGATTTGGATTTCTTGTTTAGGTTTTGTCAGATCAAGAATTATTTTTTTCATCTATCTAATTAATTTTATGAAAAAGTTTTTATTAACACACCCTGGCACTTTGTGCCACCCCTCTCAAAAGGGGAAATCCGTATCTCGTAAATATTAAACCCTAACGCTCAACGTTATCCAACAGATCCTTCCATACTCATCTGTATCAGTGCGTTCATCTCCAGAGCGTACTCCATCGGAAGTTCTTTGACAATCGGCTCAATAAAGCCAGAAACGATTAACGCTGCAGCTTCGCTCTCCGAAAGTCCACGAGACATTAGATAAAACAGCTGCTCTTCATTGACTTTGCTAACACTTGCTTCGTGACCAAGAGAAACTTGTTTCTCACTAATTTCGTTTGTTGGGTAAGTATCTGTTCTAGATTTATTATCTAAAATCAAGGCATCACAGATCACTTTTGATTTTGAGTTTTTTGCGCCTTTTGCAATCCTAAGCAAACCCCTGTAACTCGTCCTACCTCCATCTTTGCAGATAGATTTTGAAGTTATGACACTTGATGTGTTTGGTGCTCGGTGAATTATTTTCCCTCCAGCGTCTTGGTATTGACTTTTGCCTGCTAGAGCGATTGATAAAACTTCTCCGTGTGCTCCTGGTTCGACCAAATAAACAGAAGGATATTTCATCGTAATTTTTGAGCCAAGATTGCAGTCCACCCACTCCATAATTGCATCCTGATAGGCAACTGCACGTTTTGTTACTAGATTATAGACATTACTGGACCAGTTTTGGATTGTAGTATAGCGAACTCGTGCTCGTTTTTTTGCAACAATTTCTACTACTGCGCTGTGAAGGGAGTCAGTGGTGTAGGTAGGGGCTGTGCAACCCTCTATATAATGCACCTCACTATCTTCGTCAGCGATTATCAAGGTCCGCTCAAATTGTCCCATGTTTTGAGCATTTATGCGGAAGTACGCTTGCAGTGGAATTGTGACTTTCACGCCTTTTGGTACATAAATAAAACTACCTCCGCTCCAGACGGCGGTATTAAGTGCGGCAAATTTATTATCGCTATACGGAATAATTTTTCCAAAATGTTCTCTAAAAATCTCAGGAAATTGTTTGTAAGCAGAATCCGTATCCAGGAACACTACTCCGAGGTCGTTCCATTTTTTTTGCATATTATGATAAATTACCTCTGACTCGTACTGAGTTGCCACTCCTGCCAGAAACTTCCGTTCGGCTTGAGGAATCCCAAGTCGTTCAAAAGTGTTTTTGATCTCGTTAGGAACTTCATTCCAGTCTCGTCCTTGTTTATCTGTCGCCCGTACGAAATAGTGGATGTCGTCAAAATCAATTCCGCTTAAATCTGCTCCCCATGTTGGCA